>JABFSC010000123.1 GCA_013140885.1 Deltaproteobacteria bacterium
CAAGATCACCGTCAGTGAAATCGTTGATCTGACCCGTGAAGCGGAGGCGCTCGAATTCGATTCGGTGTGGTCCCTGGACCGCATCGTGGTGCCGGAAGCCTCGGACCGCCAGGAACTCGCCAAACCGTTTGGCTTCATGTCGGAATTTCCCAAGGCGTTGCCCGTCAGCGCCCGTGCGGAGTTCCTGCATGGGTTGCCCCTCATTCCGTATCTGGCGGCGCTGACGAAGCGCGTGCGGTTGGGAGTCAGCATCATTGTCACGCCCTATCGCGCCCCCGGCGTGCTCGCCGCGGAAATCGCCACCTGGGATCACCTTTCGGGTGGGCGCATCAATGTCGGCGTGGGCTCGGGCTGGATGCCAGAGGAGTTCGCGGCGGCCAGCGCCGCGCACATCTACCAGAAACGCAATAAGCATGTCCGAGAAACGATCGAGGTCATGCAGGGAATCTGGACCAACGAGTTGTTCGAGTATCACGGGGAATTCGTCGACTTTCCCAAATGTGGCTTTGGCGTGAAGCCGGTCCAGAAGCCTCGGCCGCCGATGTTTTTCGGCGGCTTAGGCAACCCCGCGCTCGCGGCGGCGCGGATCGCCACGTATGGACTCGAAGGCTGGATTGGGATCATGGACATGCCGGAATCAATCTTCACCTGGCGCGCGGCCATCAAGGACGAGTTGGCGAAGGTGGGGCACGCGCATGCCATCGACACACTCGAAATCACGAGCATGCTGCCCTTCGACATCACGCGCGACAAAACGGATCAGACGCCGCGCGGTAAGCTCACACCCACGCTGGTCGGGACCGTCGAGCAGATCACGGACAATCTCAAGCGGTATCGGGACGCGGGACTGACGATGCCCTTACTGTGGCCGCCGTTCAGCGGGACGCCAACGGCGAAAACCCTCGTGGACATGCGGCGGCTCGTGCACGACATTCTGCCCAAGGTCTGAATCGAACCACGAGGAGAGAGGGACCCTAGTGACGCTGTTTTCGTTTAATGGTGCTGTGCTGTTCGATTCGTTCATGTGTGACGAACATTAGTGGAGGACACTATGCCGAGATCCAAAAGTGAAGCGATTGAGCGAGCAAAGACCATTTTGGCGGGACAAGACGCGGCGCCGCAGGAAGTGCTCGGCCTGGTCAAGACGAAGCTCAAGAAAGAGCGGGCCTTTGGCCTCGCGCGCAAATTGCTGGACCACTACGCCTCTGATCAACGAGTCACCGCTGATGCGCGAGTGCGCCTTGAGGTCGCCCAGCAGCGCGCACTGTGCACATACAAGGATGCCGATCTTCCCGCCGAGGAAAAACTCGAGACCGCGCTCCGCATCCTGAGAGAAGACGCGGACCTCGATCGCAGCCTTGACCGGGAGACGCTAGGCCTTGCCGGTGCGATCTTCAAGCGACGTTGGGAGTTGACTAGTCAGGAACGCGATCTGGAAGTGTCTCTCGCGTACTATGAGCGCGGTTATACGGATGGAACCACCGAGGACTACGGCTACACGGGCATTAACGCGGCCTTCGTGCTTGATCTCTTGGCGGCACAGGAGTCCGTCGCCGTCGGGATTTCCGTGAAAACCGCTGATGCCTCGAACGCGCGTCGGGAATTAGCGCGGAAGATTCGACGCGAACTCGTCGCGCGATTGCCGTCTCTGCCCGATGACAAGGGCAACGAATGGCTGAACAAGGAGTGGTGGTTCCTGGTCACACTCGGTGAAGCGTATTTTGGACTGGACGAGTGTGACGCAGCCCGCCTTTGGCTACAAAAAGCAAAGGCATTGCCCGATGTCCCGGACTGGGAAGTAGAGTCCACCGCCCGTCAACTGGCAACCTTGCTGTTGCTCAAACGCAGGTCGGGGATAGGTGATACGGACAAAGCCGAGAAAGTGTTACGAGAGTTCCTCGGCTCGGACAACGCTCTCACCTCCGTCATCAGGGGCAAGATCGGTGTCGCTCTTTCTGGCGGTGGTTTTCGCGCGTCGCTCTTTCACATCGGAGTGCTCGCCAAGTTGGCCGAGCTGGATTTGCTGCGCAGCGTCGAGTTCCTCTCCTGTGTGTCAGGAGGCTCCATTATCGGTGCGTACTACTACCTCGAAGTGCGCCATCTGTTACGAACCAAGACCGATGCCGAGATCACACGTCAGGATTACATCGACATCGTCAAGCGCATCGAGCGCGATTTTCTCGAGGGCGTCCAACAGAACATTCGGACGCGTATCCTGGCCGAGTGGACCGCAAGCCTCAAGATGATCTTTGTGCCCGAGTATTCACGCACCAAACGGGCGGGTGAGCTCTACGAGAGCGAGATTTACTCTCGCGTTCAGGACGGCGAGAACATGACGACGCGATGGTTCAACGCTTTGACGCTGGTCCCGAAGGGCGAGCCCCAGAACTTTGCCCCAAAGGATCACAACTGGCGACGTGGCAACAAGGTCCCGATCCTGATTCTCAATGCGACAACACTGAATACTGGTCACAATTGGCAGTTCACCGCCACCTGGATGGGTGAGCCGCCGGGGACGCTCGATACCAAGGTCGACGCCAATTATCGGTTGCGGCGACTGTACTACGACGAGGCACCGTTCGGAAACACCCCGATCCGTCTCGGCGACGCGGTGGCCGCCTCCGCCTGCGTGCCGGGCATTTTCGAGCCGTTATCTTTGACACGGTTGTATGAGCGTGACACCGATCGGGGCAAAATTGAACCGATCGTGCGTCTGGTTGACGGCGGCGTCCAAGACAACCAGGGAATCAGCGCTCTTCTTGACCAGGGGTGCAACGTCCTACTGGTCAGCGACGCCAGCGGGCAGATGAGCGCTGATGATTTCCCTGGGACTGGCTTGCTCAACGTCCCGCTACGCGCAAACAGTATCCTCCAGGCTCGGGTGCGCGAGGCGCAGTATCGGGAGATTTCCGCGCGCCGTCGCTCCGGCCTGCTCAAAGGGATGATGTTTATCCATCTCAAGCAGGATTTGGAGATTGACCTGGTGGACTGGATTGATTGTCAGGACCCCTCGCGGCGCAAACAGGCGCGGCCACTCACCAGCTATGGTGTCCAGCGGAAGATTCAGCAGTCGATCACCGCCTTGCGCACCGACCTTGATTCATTTTCCGACGCCGAAGGATACGCGCTCATGTGCGACGGCTACCTCATGACCGAGCACGCGCTGAAATCGGCCGCTCTGCCCCTGGGGTTTGCGTTGAACGCTTCCGCGCGTGAACAGTGGAAGTTCCTCGAAGTCGAGGAGTTGATGCGGCAGCCTCCTGAAGGCAATCCGCTGCTACGCCAGCTCGAGGAGGGAGACAAGCTGTTCTTCAAAATCTGGGCATTGTCCTCACGCTTGAGGGGTATCGGCGCGCTCGTCGCGATTGGGTTGGTCTGCGCGTTGGGCTCTCTCATTTACTGGTCTTGGACCAAGGAACTTTTTGTGCTGAGCGTCGGCAAGCTGGTTCTCCTACTCGGGGCGACCTTGCTGTCACTCTTCGGACTGGGCTGGGTCTCCAAAGTCGCCAATTATCGTAAGACGCTTGATCAGATTCTTATCGGCATTGGACTCGCGGGACTCGGAGCCTTCTTAGCGAAATTGCATCTACACATCTTTGACCAACTGTTTCTCAAGCAGGGCAAAGTTGAGCCACTGATCCGTGGCACCGAGGCGAAGCGGTGATTTCATGGACATCTCGTGTCTCGTGGCACGTGTACGACAGACCGAGGAGGGAAACTACGATGGCCGACAAATGGCTCGACCTCGCGCCGAAACCGGAGGCGCTTGCGCCGGGGAAAGAGTGGCATGTGTTCCTGAGCTATCGCTCCGTGAACCGACCATGGGTGCTAGCGCTCTATGACATCTTGAATGGGCTTGGATACCAAGTTTTTCTTGACCAGTACGTGTTGACCGCGGCCGCACCGTTAGCCATCTCGCTTGGAGAGGCACTCGATGCGAGCCAGAGCGCGATCATGATCTGGTCCGGGAACTACGAGGATTCAGCTTGGTGTAAGCAGGAGTTCGCCAAGCTCGAGACGATGCAGAACGCAAGGAAAGGGTTTCGCTACGTGATCGCACGCATTGACGATGCGGAAATCACAGGCTTGGCCGCGACGTAGCCGTTCACGGGTTATGAGCGGAGGAGGCTTGGGGCGGGGCGATTGTCGGCTTGGGCCTTGAGCGCCTCGTGCAGGAAGGAGAAGAAGTTGCGCTGCTGTTTTTTGCAGGTCGCGATCGCCGTCCACATCCGCTCGTGATACCGTTGGCCCGCCACGCCGCGCGTGCCTTGGGTGATGCGCCGGTCGATCACGCAGTGGCGGATTTGTTGCTCACTGTGATTGTTCGTCGGTTCCACCCCCGGCGTGAACATAAAGCGGAAGTAGTCCTGCGAGCGGTCGTACAGCTCCGGGACCGTGGACTCCGGGGTGGTGTAGGACACCAGGGCAAAACGGGCTGCCAGCGTCTGGGCCTCCGGGGTCGACGGGGGCTGGCGCACCACCTGCAAAAACTGGTCGCGATGAAACCGCATGGAGCGCGCCAGGCCCAGAGCCGACATCTTGTCCCGGCGGTGCCAGGCCGCGAACAGCCGCCGCGCCCGTTCCAGCAACCGCTCGGCCCACTGCGTCGTCTGCGGGTCCGGGTGGGTGGCTAAGAACCGGATGTCGCGGATCAAGTGCGCCCAGCAGTATTGCGCCTTGATCCAGAAGTTCCACGCGAACGAGCAATTGGCCGAGAAATAATCAAAATTCAGGTATCCCGCGAACTCCGGGCCGATTAACTTCTCCAACACCTCCCGCGAGCGCGTCGCGGCAATATGAAAGACGCTGAAGGTCGTCGCCGTAATACACCAAATCCAGCGCTTCTTGCCGTTGTCCTTCAGACTCGTCTCGTCGCTGCCAAGCTGAGCTTGGTGGGGAATGGCGGCGGTCAGTTCCGCATAGGGGGCCGCCAGCGCCTCCGCAATCGGCCCCGTGCACAGCTTGGCCAAGTACCCCCGCGATACCGGCACTTGGAGCACGTCTGCCATCCACGCTTCGATGGCCGAATAGCTCAAGTGCCCGACGGACTTCAGCCACCCGATCATGCTCAACAAGCGGGGACCAAAGAGCGGTCCCTTCAGCTCCGGTACGTCGGGGAAGTAGAGAGCGCCCGTCGGCGTGCGGTACCCCGCGAGGCGGTGTTCGGTCACCCGCACGGGCGTCTCCGGTAACTCGATGTGGTGGATGATCTCACAGGTGCCGGTCGGGGTCAGGTGCAGCCGCTCAATGTCAGCGTCCTGAATTTCGTAGTCCTGCGTCTCGTCCACGCGCTCTGGTGGCAGCGCCACCCGCAAGTGGCGCGTGTGGCCGGGTTGGCCCCCGTGACGCGGTTTCGCCCGTCGCCCGGAGCGGTGGTGCTTGGGGGGCGGATTAGTGAGGTCACTCGACGGCGGCTTGGACGAGGTGGCCGAGTTCTTCTTGGCCTTGGCCAGCGCTAATTCCAACTCCGCAATGCGCGCCGCCTGCG
>JABFSC010000634.1 GCA_013140885.1 Deltaproteobacteria bacterium
CAATTTTTCCAGGATCCCAATAGTGAGAATATCCGCTTGTCGGTGCCCGTCAGGGGGAAAAGCCGTGGGGTTGAATTCGACGCGCAAGGACAGATCTATAATAGCTTAAGCATGATCTGGACGTATGTGTATACGGACACCGAAGTCACTGAGGACCCAACGGATTCAGCGAATGTCGGAAACCGGCTGCCATTCGCGCCGCGTAATCAAGGAAGTGTGTGGTTGAAGTACGACTTCACCCAGGGTCTGTTACAAGGCTTGAGTCTGGGTGGCGGTGTGTACGCCGCTGGTCGCCGCTTCGGCGACAGCGCCAACAGCTATTCCGACGGCGATTACGCTAGCCTGGACTTAATGGCGGCTTACAAAGTCACGCTGGGCCGCAGCATGCTGACCACGCAATTGAATATCAACAACGTGAACGATGCTGAGTATTTCTACTTGCGTTCGCGGGGGACGAACCTTCCGGCTGAACCTTTGACAGTAATAGGTTCCATTAGACTGGAATTTTAACCATGGCTTCCGAGCCGTAACGCCTCAGCGGCCTTCTCCTCGGCGCTTTCAGTTATGTACCTGGTCCTACTACCGAACGGCTGAAACGCCTTAAACGCCGCCGCAAGCTGTGGCTTAATGTGCATCTTTCCCTGGGACGGATTGCCAGCGGGATACTGGCGATCCGTGACGTAACCGGCAGCATCCTGGTGTTCAGACAGGAAATCGATGAGTGGTTGTATCCAGCCTTGACGACCGTGGAAGTGCCGCAAGGAGCGCACGAGTTTCGCTCTATGCAAGAGGTGGTCGCCGCCGCTACGGCGCAGTGCTGCATATATTTGATCCACTCCGTGGCACGGCTGGCAGTGCATTGATGCAATGGATGTGGCCATTACATTCAGGCCATGTCCTAGGCGCTGGGGGATGGCTTCTCGTTTGCCTCTCTGGACTGGTGAGTGCAGGCTTGTTCATTACCGGCTTCATCCGCTGGCGACAAAAGCGGCGCATTACCAAGTTTCATAACCAACGTGTCATACAGTTAGGGCAGTTGTCATCATGAACAGTCAGTATTTTCTCAGTCCGCGTTTGACGGCAACCCTCTTCTCCTGTGTTGCCCATATCCTTGCGCTGGGCTTTGCGGCTGGAGTGGAACTCACGGCGGCACGCAAACCCGTGACGCTCGTGAAAGTCGAGTTGCGCTTTCAGCAAGCCGTGCCACTGCCGGTGGGCGATGCCGCTCCTGCTGGTGCAAGTCCGCCACCACCAGCCCCCACGCCACCGCCGAAACCAGAAATGAAGTCCACGCCAAAGCCGCAACCAAAAGCGAAGCCTGCGCTACCACCGCGGCCGATCGTTACTCCCAAACCGAAACAGCGACCGAAACCTCCGTCACCTCCTCCGGCCGTGATTGCCGCACTCACACCGAGTGAATCAGCCCCGATCAGTGCCCCGCTCGCTAGTCCCGCATCTGACATACCCGACACCAGCGGAGCCCAGGCAGAGGCCGATGGCAATACTCAACGCGGGCTGAGTGGGACCGGCGGTAAAACTGGCACTGGCGCAAGGGGACACGGCAGCCAGGGCAGCGGCAAAGGCAGTTCCGCGCAACCTGACTACGGCGTGAACCCAAAGCCTCCTTACCCCGTGATGGCACGTAGGATGGGCGTGCAAGGGACGGTCGTCTTGCGCGTGCACGTTCATGCCGACGGCAGCGTGATAGCCGCTGCGATCGCACGCTCCTCGGGCTCTGAGCTGCTCGATGACTCTGCGTTGCGGACGGTGCGCGAGCAATGGCGGTTCGTGCCCGCACGGTTGAACGATGAACCGGTGGAGAGCTGGGTTGAGGTGCCCATTCGCTTTGTCTTGGGAAATGTCACTTGAGAAGGAGAAAGGAAATGTTGTCATCGCTGATCATTGGCTCACAGGCGCATAAGGAGCTATTTTGCCGAGCCTTCATTGATACCCATGCGCCGTACGACGTCGCTACGATACCGTGGCCGACACTCGACGCGGCCAGTCTGGATCGTTTACGAACGTTACCGTTCTGGGAAGAAGCGCTCACGACAGAGCATGCCACCGCGGCAAAGGTGCAAGCTCAAGCGGGCTTAGAGCAAGACGCGCTGCTTCGTGAAGCCGTCGCGCTACAAGGATATGAAGAAGCACGGCACTCCGCCCTGCTCCGGTCACTCCTCGCGCACTATGATATCCAGATTTCCCCTCACCCCCCCGCGCCCGGACCGAAAAACACGACGTGGGCCTTCATGCGCACGGAGTATGGTGAATGTTTCGACTCGTTTTTTGCTTTCGGCTTGCTCGCCGTGGCCAAAGATTCCGGCTTTGTGCCTCGTGCCCTTGTCGATCGTTTTGAGCCGATTATGCAGGAAGAAGCACGGCATATTCTTTTCTTCGTCAACTGGCTGGGGTATCGCCGAGCTGAATTGCCAGTATGGCGACGACCAGCGCTGGCAGCCCAATGTATGATGGCGATGCTGTTACAAGTCTGGAGTCGGATACAAACCGCTCGTGGCGTCTCCCAGAACGAGAATTTCACGCTCAAGGGCCATGAAGCGATCATGCCAGACCTCTCGCCGCGCGAGTTTCTCCAGTTGTGTTTGCAGGAAAACGAGCGTCGCCTTGGGCAGTATGATCGTCGTCTCCTGCGTCCGCAACTTGTTCCCACGATCGCCAAAGGCTTATGTCGCGTGCTGCGGTAGCTGCGCAAAGACGAGCGACACGAGCGGAAAGCGGCTCCTCTCCTTCCATACGACAAATCGACAAGCAGTGACAACGTTCCTGTCTGAGTCTTACCTACCGCGATGTCGTGACACTTCGCCGAGCTACTCCGGCTCGGCGAAAATGTTAGCGATGTCGTGATAGTCGACACCTAGTAATAACCAAAGGCTGTCCACCCGCCGTCGATGACCATGACTTCACCGGTCATGAACCCGGCATCGTCGCTGGCGACATAGCGCACCGCTTTAGCGATATCCGCACCGGACCCCAACCTCCGTTGTGGGGTCCGTTTCTCCAGATCTTTGATCGCCAGTTTGCCCTCCTCGGCCAAACGGTCGATCAGGTCGGTCCGAATGTACCCAGACGCGATGCAATTGACGCGGATTCGATACCTGGCCCATTCGATCGCCATGACTCGCGTCATGTGATCGACAGCCGCTTTCGATGCGCAGTAGCCCAGCGTTGCCGGGAAGGCGTTGCGCCCGAGGATCGAACCGATGTTGACGATGCAACCACCTCCGTGCGCCTTCATTTGTCGGGCGGCTGCTTGTGAGCACAAAAAGATAGATTTGGCGTTGACGTTCATGTGGAGATCCCAGTTCTCCTCGGTCATATCGAGTGTCGCCTGGGGATGCGTCACACCAGCGTTGTTCACAAGAATATCGACCGCACCGAGTTCTGTCGCAATCCGGGAGAATGCGTTGGTGACCTCAGCGCCAATTTCAACGCGGCAACCAACGGCAATTGCTTCGCCGCCCTTCTGCTGAATCTCGGAGACGATTTCGGCTGCGTTTTCCGCACGGGTGGCAACACAGGCAATTCGTGCACCCGCGTCAGCGAGTTCAAGGGCGATAGCTTTGCCAATGCCACGGCTCGCGCCGGTCACGACCGCGATTTTTTTTGCTAATGACGTCATTCGCTATTCCTTATGAGACTAAAGACCGAGGACCTTGGGGCTGGGTCCACGGCAGGCAGTGTAAGACATATTTGTATTATGGCAAGCGACAGCGTGGCGCTCGCTAGGGATTTCTTGCATGTGGAAACGATCCAGCGTATGTTCGCGGGCAAATAAACTAATTCCTCTGGACGGAGGCGACAAGCACGATGGCTCAAGCCACACCACCAACTCGACGGCGTCCCCTTGAAGGCGTGCGGGTCATAGACTTAACGCGCATTGTGGCGGGCCCGAACGCTACAAGAATGCTCGCAACGATGGGCGCGGAAGTGATTCGTGTCGAATGGCACGATGATCGCGCCATTGATCTGCTACGCGGCGTGCATCCACGGGTCCGCGGCGGAGAACCCGATAGTCTCAACCGCAGCGGCCTGTTCAACAACATTAACCCCGGCAAATACGGGGTCACGCTCAACATGAATATGCCCCAGGGGCGTGACCTGTTCAAACGCTTGATCGAGAAGGCCACGGTCCTCTGCGAGAACTATAGTCCCGGCCAGATGGAACGGTGGGAACTCGGCTATGACACGCTGCGTGAGATCAATCCTGGACTCATCTATTTGCAGATTACCGGGATGGGCAAGTCGGGGACGTACAACAACTATCTCAGTGTCGGACCGACGGCGCAGGCGCTGTCAGGCTTGACCCATATGTCCGGTGTTCCTGAGCCGATGCCACCAGCAGGGTGGGGCTATTCGTATCTCGACCATTCCACCGGCTACTACGGCGCGATGCACGTACTCGCCGCGCTGATGCAACGACGACGGACCGGCCGTGGCTGTTATCTCGATATCTCACAGACCGAAGTTGGGCTCATGGTGTCCGGAACCGCGACGCTCGAAGCGCAACTGACTGGACAACCGACCGCGCGCCACGGCAATCGTATGCAAGCCGCCGCGTGGGCGCCGCATGGAGCGTATCCTTGTCGTGGGACCGATGAATGGATCACCATCGCCGTGCAGACCGATGCGCAATGGCAGGCGTTGGTGGCGGAGATCGGTGCTCCTGAGTGGGCACGCGACCCGCGCTTCGCGACCGCCGCTGGGCGCAAAACCCACGAAGATGATCTTGACCGCTTGGTGGCGTCATACACAACCAGTGAGGACCGCTACGAGTTGATGAACCGCTTGCAGAAACGGGGGATTCCGTCCGGCGTGGTGCAAAAAGCGGATGATCGCTGCACGCGCGATCTCCAGCTCAAGGAGCGCGGCTATTTCGTGCCATTACCTCAGAGTGAAATTGGCACGTGGCCAGTCGAAGGCTTTCCCGCCAAATTTCAGAAGATGCACGTCGATGTCGGTGGGCTCCCAGGGCGGGGTGCGCCATGTATGGGTGAGGACAACGATACTGTTTATCGCGATCTGCTGGGGTTGAGCGCCGAGGAAATCGCGACACTAAAAGAGGAGTGGGTCATTTGAATACCACAGCAGCGCTAAGCGCGGCCCTCGCGGGCACGGTTGTCATCGAAAGCGGCGACGAGCGAGGCGAATTCGCCGGAGTGTTGCTCGCGTCGTTTGGGGCGGAGGTGATTAAACTGGAAGGGCGTCAGGGGTCCAACTCGCGCCGCTTCGGCCCCTTTGTGTCACCACGACAGGAGACGGAACAAAGCCTCTTCTTTAGTCGTTATAACCTGGGCAAGAAGAGCGTGAGTCTGGAAGTGGATCACCCGGCGGCGCGAGACGCGCTGACGCGGCTGGCCCAGCGCGCCGATGTGATTATTGACGCGGGCGAGGCGGCGGATGTCGCCCAGCGGCTCGTGCTCTATCGCGCGCTTCAGGATGCGAATCCGCGACTCATCATTTGTA
>JABFSC010000064.1 GCA_013140885.1 Deltaproteobacteria bacterium
GCGGTGTTGCCACGGCCAATGACGCATGACCTGATGAAGACCATCATTGAGCAGGTCGGTGTCGAGTTCGAGAAGGTCGTCGTCAGTGAACTCAAGAACAGTACTTACTACGCGCACATTCATCTGGTGCAGAAAGGGAAACCCCTCGACATCGACAGTCGCCCCAGTGACGCGATCGCGTTGGCGTTACGCTTTCACCGACCGATCTATGTGGCCAAGGCGCTCTTTGATGCTTCGGAGCCCGCCACGATGGCTTCGGCAATCGAGGACGAGGAGCGCGCGACTATCGCGGGGGTGACCATCCAGAACCTGACGAGCGAACTCGCGCGCCATTTTCAATTGCCGGAAAACGCTGGGGTCTTGGTCGCGAGTGTGACCGCCAAGGCCGGGAAGGAGACCTTGCGACGTGGCGACGTGATTACCGCGGTGGCGGGCGAAGTGGTGCATGATGTTGAGGAGTTTCGTCACCAATTGAGCAAGGAGCCGGACGCGACCGTGACGTTGCGGGTGCAACGGGATGGGCGGGAACATCAGGTTGATTTCCGCCCCACCGATCAATAATAGACAACCACATCATCAACAAGAAGGAGCAATCTCATGGCGAATATTTTGGAAGAGAAGGACGAACTGCGTGACTTAGTCACACGATATTGTTTGGACATCGACTCAGGCCGCTACGACGATTGGGTGGCGACCTTCACGGAGGACGGGGTGTTCGATAGCCCGATCCTTGGGCGCTGGCAAGGCAAGACGGCACTGAAGCAGTTCACCGAGAAATATCGGACCTGGACGGGCAACTACCAACCGCGGCACTGCGTGATGAATGTGTTGGTCAATGTCGAGGGCACGCATGCGACGGGCGAGTGCTATCTGCTGATGACGCATGCGAGTGAGAACAAGACTGAGCTGGTGATCTCGGGGCGCTACGAGGATCGCATGGAAAAAGTGAACGGTAAGTGGCTGTTCAAGGAACGCAAGGTGAAGCCAGATAGTCGGCCCGCGCATGATTAGCGGAATCTCCCTCCCGCACGCGAGCGGACATCGACGCATAAATAAAGGAGAAACGCACATGCTTGGAGCAGTCGCGCATATTGGCATCACGGTTCGTGATATGGACAAAGCGATCCACTTCTATCGTGACCTGCTTGGCTTGAAGGTCATCGGCGATGTGACGTTCGCGGGAGACGAAGCCGACATTTTGCTTGGCGAGGAGAACGTCACACTGCGCGCGGTGTACCTCCGCAGCCCGGATGACAGAAAGAGTCCTCCCATTGAGTTACTCCATTTCGTTGAGCCCGTCGCGAAAGGGGAACCCTACGCCGGCGTGACGAATCCAGGCATCACCGAAGTCGCCTTTTGGGTGAAGGATATCGAGCAGACCTACAAGGAACTACGCGCGCACGGGGTGCGGTTCTATTCGGCCCCGCAACTGTTCGAGACTGACGATTACAAGGTGAAGGCCGTGTACTTCCGCGACCCTGATGGGACAACGCTGGAGTTGTTGCAGAATGTCGATGAACACACAAAGTGAGGGCAGGAGGAAGATCGACCTCAATTGCCGTGTGCGCATCGGGATCGGAAAAATGGTCGGCCTCACCTGACGACGCGGTCAATTGCCGCGTCGTCCCCTCACCGTCCCTATCGCTTCCGCGCGCATACCGCATACAGAGGGTCGGTAATGCTCTGCGGGCTGGCATCGGTGAACACCACCTCGTCATATCCTCCCGCCTCTTGGAAATATGCCTCAATGAGTCGCGCTCGTTGGCCATCATGCAGCGATTGCCAGACGCGCACCGCTTTCGTCGGAAACATGCGGTTCGAGAACAACACCAGAAAAGGCGCGCCCACTTTCAGCACCCGGCGCACCTCGGTGAATATCTCGATCGGGTGCGTGAGATACTGAATCGACACCGTCATCACTACCCCGTCGAACGACGCATCCGCGAGGGGCAGCCGAGGGTCGGCGTTCACATTGTGCACGACATACTCGTCCAAGTCGGGATTGTCGGCCATCTCTTCGGCGTTCAACCCTAAGCCGACGAGTTTCTGTTTGACAAAGCCCTTCGGTAAATGCGAGCGCCAACTGCTCATCAGGTCGAGCAGCACCCCATTAGGCGCGAAGGTCGCCGCGATCACCTGGCCCGCTGCGCGAATCGCCGGTTCATCAATGTGCACGACTTTCCGCGGCGCGGCGTAGAAGCGCGTGTCGTCGCTGTCATCCATCCGTTCGAACATCTCTGGGACAAAGGTAATCGTTCGTGGAGCATCAGCCATGGGAGAACTCCCGCAAAAGTTAATCGTCAAAATTGATGAGGCACCATGACCTTCAACGCCCGCGGAACCGCGCTCAACACCGCTGGTAGTGGGCCGATATGCTCGCCATCGGCGTAGAGATCACACGCGGTGTCGGTGCTAATGGTCATCGTCTGTCCCCGCAAGGTATCAATGCCCGTATGGTAAATATGTCGCCCGCGAAAGACGCGCGGGAAAGTGTACAACAATTCCAGTTTGCCCATGCCGTTGACAATGCACGCATCAAGCACGCCATCATCCGCACGCGCCGCTGGCACTAAGGCCATGCCTCGGCCACAGCTCCACGTGTTCGCCACGGCAATCAGCCAACTGTAACAGCGCCGGGTCCGCCCATCATACTCCAGCGTGAACGACTGCGGCGTATCCAGCAGAACGGAGGCAACAGTCAACGCCGAATACAACGCGCTGACGCGCGCGCGTTGGAAGCGATTAGCGCGACGGTTGACCTGCGCGGCCAGCCCCATCACCGCGACTGAGAAGAAGTAGCGCTCGTTGACCTTGCCCACATCGACACGCTGCTGTTGCCCTTGCGCCACCACCGCGCATGCCTCGTCAACACCAAGCGGAATCCCCAAGCCGCGCGCGAAATCATTCCCGACCCCTACGGGAATAATACCCAGCGCGATCTCGCTGCCTACCAGTTCATTGGCGATCTGATTGATGAGGCCATCACCACCAATGCCAACCACAAGCTCGACATGATTGCGCACCGCTTCGCGCGCGAGTTCCGTCGGGTCCGCTGGCGACTGGCTCAGACAGAGTTCGTGCGGGAGGCCACGGTCGTGCAACAGGCGACTGACCTGCTCGGCCACCCGCGCGCCACGTCCTCGGCCAGACACTGGATTCACGATGAGACGAACGGCATTCAATTGATAAGACTCCCAGACTCCTAGACTCCCCGAATTCCCCCATGTTCCAAATGCGCCTGGAGAAAGTTGTGACTCCCCGTCGTCGCCATGCTCGCCGCCGCCGACAGCTCCAGACACAACGCCGTCGCCGCGATGATCTGCGCGAAGCGATAGACTTTCCCCGGCCCCAGACAGTCTAGTAATTTGAGATACGCTCGCGCATGCGGCAGACTGGTGCCGCCACCAACCGTTCCCACTTCCAAGCCAGAGAAGCGGATCGCCAGATGAATCCCCTCCCCTACCCGTGTCGCCGACGCCTGCGCCATGCTGCTCGTCCCCACCATGCCTAAATCCTGCCCCGTGGCCGCGAAGATCGCCGCGACCGCCGACGCCGGCGTAAAGGCGAACGACTGCATGCCACTGGCGTGCGCGCCATGTAACCCCGTGTGCTCCAAGGCCACGACTTCATCCGCCGTGACATGGAGCACGCGCCGCAGTACCGGGGCCGGAATCGTCGCTTCCGCGAGCACCACCTTGCCATGCCCAGGAAATTGGAAGAACGCATAGCTGGGCTTCTTATCGCCACCCATATTGGTTTCGAGAAAGACGTGGAGTGGCGTAACGCCGGTCTCGGCTGGGAACCGCGCCAAGACATATTGATGATTCAACGCATACGCATTGCGCGTCATCATATTGGGACCACAGGCATCTCCCGTCGTGAAGCGATACAAGACATGGCACATCGGCCCGATCACATGCGTATCCACCCCACGCAGCACCGCATGCGCACTGAGCAACGCGGAACTCGTGGACGCCCCCTGCCCTGCTCCCGTGTGTCGTAACGGATTCGCCGGGTCACGCAACCAGGTGGACATCTGAGCACTATGGTCGGCGATCCACCGCGCCAACTGTACCGCTTCCGCCGTGGTCGGAAACACGAAACAGGAGTCGCGCGTCATGCGATCCGCGAGGACCGTGGTACGAATGCCCCCCGCGAGCGCAACCGCGCTCACGCCGCGTTGCACCGACGCAGAGAGCCCGCCTTCGGTATGCGCCAGTGGGACAAACACCTGGTCAGGCGCTCTCCCCTGTTCTTGTACCTCACCAGCATCATCAAGCTGATATTGACCGAGATTGATGGAGAGCGGCCCCACCACGCCCACTGGTAGCACCGTGTGACCAGTCAGACATTCTTGAAAACTGGCGAGCGTGCCCGCGGCCACCGGCCAGGACAGCACGTGATGATGGGACTCCTCCCAATGCGAGAGGTGACGCAGATGATCTTGTCGTTGAGTGATGGCCTCGGGACGATTGGCCCGTGGCCAGTGCGGCAGGGAGGAACGCGCGACGCGGTCAGTCTTCACTCGGCGATATCCTGCTCCAGCTCGGCCTCTGGATCATGGAGATGGAGCCGGCGTACTTTTTTCTCGATGTCGTCCGCGACCGTGGCGATCAACAGGACGCCATCCAAGCCAATCGTCGCGCATTGGTCCTTGAGACCGCGCGACATCGCGCTCATCAGCCCCAACAGATCGTCGCGCATCTTGAGAAAGGACGGGGAGAGTTCGGGCTGCTGTTGCAGGATTTTCCCCAGAAACAATTCGGCGAACGCCAAGTGCCGGACTTCGTCTCGCACGATACGGCTCGCGATATGGGCGAAGAGCGAGCCGGGATGGAGCGTCTTCAGCGTATTGTAAAAATGGCGGGCGAAAATATCGCTCAGCAAGATGCCCCACAGCCATTCGATACGGTCCTGCGATTTGAACAGGCGGGCTTGATAGCGAAAAATTTCCTTGAGGTCGCGCACTTCCAAGGGGCGTTGGTTCATCTTGTGATAGAACTGAGTCAGAATCTCGAAGTGGCGCGCTTCATCAAGGAGAAAAGTGGCGAGATACAATTGCGCTTCGGTCTGGCGGGCGGCGAAGAATTGCGGGATCACCGAGCTGGCTCCCACCATCGCCGTCTGCTCGCCCAGATAGACAGGCGTCAGCACATGGCCGAGCGCTTGTTGTCCTTGGCGATCAAGGCCAAGCGGATGCTCCCAATCGAGTTGGGCGGCGGACCACTGCCCTTCCACCCCTTTGTGGTACAAGCTCATCAGCTTGGCATTTTCAATTTGAGGAAACACCCGAATCACAATCCACCCTTCTTCCGTCGCACACACCGCGTCCCGCGAACCGAACAGGCAGCATCCATATAGCAACCCTGTCGGAATCCCTCAAGTAAAAAATTCACGCCTTACGCGGAATGACGGCGCCGCTCCTCTGACCGGTCCTCCGATTGACTGGCGCGGTGCAGTGGGCGAACTTGGCATACGAA
>JABFSC010000403.1 GCA_013140885.1 Deltaproteobacteria bacterium
GTGACTCGCAAAATCGGTAGTCACTTGATCCCCCTCACCCTAGCCCTCTCCCGGCTGGGAGAGGGAACCTGGAAGCGACTGTCTTACGCCGATGCTGGAGCTTCCGTGACCGGCACCACGACGGGTGGCACTTTCTTGGATTTGCTGCCGGTGGTCATCACGCGCTCGCCTTTGATGCGGGCGGCTTTGCCAGAGAGGCTGCGGAGATAGTACAACTTCGCGCGCCGCACGCGACCACTGGTGACCACTTCAATCTTATCAATCCGTGGCGAATGCAGGGGGAACACCCGTTCCACTCCGACGCCATAGGACACTTTGCGCACCGTAAAGGATTGGCGATTGCCGGCATTGGCTCGGCTAATCACGACGCCCTCGAAGACCTGAATCCGTTCCTTGTCGCCTTCGATGATTTTGGCGTGGACGCGGATGGTATCGCCAGGTTTGAAGATGGGATGGTCACTGCGGCACTGTTGTTTTTCAATACGGTCCATGACGTTGCTCATTTTTTTCTTCCTCCATCGCGCTCAGCCGTTCACCAAAAGCAAGGAAACGTCGCCGCGAGAAAGCATGGCGAGAGCGCTGTCGCCTCACCGATTTCCCGATTCTCCGATTCTCCGTGTCTTTGGTTGGGTGACTGGGCTGAATGTTGCGGGCTGGGAATGTTTACCGTGCCCCTAGCAGCCGGTCAAGCAGGATAGCGGCGGCGGCGCGGACGGACAGGTGATTGTAGCCGCTCACTCCGGGGATTGGCTCAAGAATATAGTCGGATTGATCCAAAATCTCATCTATCAGGCCCCAGCCGGTGCCCAGGAGCATCAGCAGTGGCGGACCCGGTGTTTCCGCGAGTTGGCGGACATTGGCGAACGATACTCGCCGCAATCCTGAGCGGGCCGAGGTCGCCACGAGGCGTGGACGTTGACCGGTTTCGGTGTGGACGGCCTTGACTGCGCCATCGAGATCATCAGCGAGCGCGACCAGGGAGAGCGCATCCTTGCGAGTTTCGTTGTAGGTGCTGCCGTAGCCATGATCCCAGTGGTCGAGAATTTTTTCGGCGAGCAGTCGGAGCGTGCGAGTCGGGGTCACGACAAAGTAGCGTTTCACGCCATACGTGCGTGCCGAGCGGGCGATGTCGTGAATATCCATGTTCGTGATCGACGTGGTCACGATGTTGTGTCCTTTGTCGTAGACAGGGTAATGAATGAGCGCGAGGTAGAAGTCAGACATGGGGGCAGTCTAAGGCAAGTCTCGGACAAGTCTAGGGCAAGTCGTTGACAAGTCTGGCCTCAGATTCGCCGAGGAGGTCTGGTCGTCGTTCTCGCGTGCGCTGGAGTGACTGTTGCTGTCGCCAGCTTGTGATCTTGGCGTGATTGCCGGAGAGCAACACTTCGGGCACGCGCATGCCGCGAAATTCTTCTGGCCGTGTGTACTGTGGATACTCGAGCAGTCCATGACTGAAGGATTCTTCCTCGACGGACTCCTGATTGCCAACGACGCCCGGAATCAGCCGCGCGACGGCGTCAATCACCACGAGCGCGGCCATCTCTCCGCCGCTGAGGATGTAGTCACCAATGGAGAGTTCTTCATCAATAAATGGACGAATCCGTTCGTCGAACCCCTCGTACCGGCC
This sequence comes from Deltaproteobacteria bacterium, assembly GCA_013140885.1. Classification (GTDB taxonomy): domain Bacteria; phylum Desulfobacterota; class Binatia; order Bin18; family Bin18; genus JABFSC01. The sequence continues at coordinate 1,628 of JABFSC010000403.1, forward strand.
ACAGACCATCACGAGACTGGGGTGTCGCGCGAGTTCAGCGACTTTCGTTTGGGTGAGCGGTGTGCCTTGGGGGCAGAGCAGAATGCGCCAGGGGTTCGTGAGTGACTGGCAAATAGTTTCGAGTGCCGTGACGATGGGTTCTGGCTTCATCACCATGCCTTGCCCGCCACCATACGGAGCGTCATCGACGGCGTGATGTTTATCCGTGGTGTAGTCTCGCAGGTTATGCACCGTGCAGCTCACGATGCCTTTGTCCTGGGCCTTCTTGAGGAGGCTTGCTGACAAGGGGGAGGGGAACATTTCCGGGAAGATGGTGATGACGTGGAACTGCATGAGGAACTTGCACCTAATCCAACAACCCCGCCATCGGTTCAATGATCGCCAGTTTGCCGGGAATATCAATGGATCGCACGATGTCATCAATCACCGGGATCAGGTGTTCTTTTTCCCCTTGACGCACAACCCAGATGTCATGCCCTCCAGAAAAAAAGACTTGGGTAATCTCGCCAATGTCCGTTCCGGCGGTTGTCCGCACGGTGAGCCCAATGACTTGATAATAATAGAACTCCCCATCCGCCAAGGGAGGCAGCACGGTCTCTTCGACCACGACGGTCATGTCACGCAAGGTCTCGGCCTGATCGATTGAATCAACTCCGTCGAGCTTGAGGATGACGAATGGCGCGCGTGGGCGGGCTCCAACGACCTTGTGGGTCTGGAGCTGGCCCTGTGCGTCTTGGAGGAAGACAGTGAGACCTGGGTGTAACGAACGGCACGGAAACGCGTGCGGCAGGAGACGCAGGTCGCCACGTACACCGTGTGTGTTCACCAAGCGGCCCAACTGAATGAGCGAAGCCTGGTGGGGGTGGTTATTTTTCTTCGACGATTTCGAGGACAATTTTTCGGTTTGTCCGTGAGGCGACGGCATTGATCAAGGTCCGGATCGATTTTGCCGTACGCCCTTGTTTTCCGATGATGCGGCCAAGATCTTCCTTGGCGACGCGCAGTTCAAGAATCGCGGCGGTTTCTCCCTGGATTTCCTTGACCTCGACTTCCTCCGGGTGATTGACCAACGCTTTGGCCAAATATAGTACCAACTCCTTCATTAGCGTCTCCCCCCCCTCACTGTGAGGTCATACTCATGCTGCGGCTACTGCTGGCCCCGCCATTCTTATCAGTTTCGCCACCGTTTCGGTAGGTTGGGCTCCAGTCTGTAGCCATTTATCGAGTTTCTCCCGCTTGAGGGTGACCGCGGCGGGGGTTTGCAACGGATCGTAGGTCCCAACCAAATCGATATAACGTCCGTCGCGTGGTGAGCGTGAGTCCGCCACCACGATACGATAAAAGGGTTTTTTCTTTGCCCCGTGGCGGGCGAGTCGAATTTTTACCATAACTGTCTGTGCCTTCCTTGTCTTTTCTATAGGAGCGTCGAGCAAGACCAGCGAGATTCCCCGGCAGGGATTCTCTGGAGGAACATGCTCATCGTCGTCCTTTGGGACCACCCATCTGTGTAAACTTTCTCATCATTTTTTTCGCGTCAAGATATTGCTTGAGGAACCGATTGACATCGGCGACCGAGGTGCCACTTCCCGCCGCGATCCGCTTGCGACGACTGCCGTTGAGAATTTCCGCCTTCAGGCGTTCCTCGCGTGTCATCGAGCTCATAATGGCTTCGATATGTTTCATCTCTTTCTCGGCGGCTTCCATGTCCGTGCCTTGCATGAGCTTCTTACCACCTGGGAGCATGCCAACCAAGTCCGTGATGGAACCAAGTTTTTTCACCATACGCAACTGTTCTTGGAAGTCTTCCAGGGTCAGTTGATTCTTGCGCAGCTTTTTCTCAAGCGCCTCGGCCTGATTCTGGTCGTAGAGTTTCTCAGCTTTTTCGATGAGCGACAACATGTCGCCCATGCCGAGAATGCGTGAGGCGGCGCGGTCGGGGTAAAACGCTTCAAGCGCATCGAGTTTTTCGCCGACCCCAACGAAGAGAATCGGCTTACCGGTGACCGCCCGCAGCGATAAGGCCGCGCCCCCACGTGCATCACCCTCAATCTTCGTGAGGATCACCCCATCCACACCGATCCGATTGTGGAAGCTAGTGGCGACGTTGACGGCCTCTTGGCCGGTCATGGCATCCGCCACCAACACGACTTGGTGCGGCTGCACGGCGGCTTTCATCCGTTCCAACTCGCCCATCAGCTCGTCGTTGATCTGCAAGCGACCAGCGGTGTCGATAATCACCACATCACTGGCATTGCGGCGGGCCGCCTCGACGCCAGCCGTGGCGATGGCCACGGGGTCCGTCGCCGAGCCATCTTGTGGCGTGGGATGGACGGGAATGCCGAGTTGCTTAGCGACGATATTCAGTTGCTCGATAGCGGCGGGCCGGTAGGTATCCGCGGGGACCAAATAGGGGGCACGGCGCAGTTCGGTTTTCAGGTACCGAGCGAGCTTGCCAGCGGTCGTGGTTTTTCCCGCACCATTGAGTCCGACCAGCATAATGACGACAGGTGGGGCCGCGGCAAGATCAAGCTCCGTCCGTTCTCCACCGAGTAACGCGATCATCTCGGTGTGAACGATTTTGATAATCTGCTGTCCAGGTGTCAGGCTCGCGAGGACTTCTTGTCCAAGCGATTGACTCTTCACCCGCTCGACGAACTCCTTGACGACCTTGAAATTGACATCAGCTTCGAGGAGGGCGAGGCGCACCTCACGCAGAGCGTCCTCGATATTTTTTTCTGTGAGCTTGCCGTGCCCGCGTAGGCGACGGAAGACGGATTCTAGCTTTTCGCCGAGTGATTCGAACATGATGGATACTGATGGATAGTGGTTCGGTTGTTCCGAGAGCCTCCTCACATATAGAAAGGGGCGTGGAAAGTCAATGAATTCCGCCTGAATTTTCGGCGATGGCGAATGACCCTTTCTTGCACGGCTAGCGGAAATAGCGTAGCAGTGTGGGGCTATGACAAAAAAAGGTCAATTCTTCTTAGGCATTGCGTGTGTCGTTGGAGCAGTGGGATACCTTATGTACACCGGCATCCGCGAGACCAGCCTGTACTATCTCACCATCGAAGAATTTTTGCCGAAGCGTGCGGACTTCTCGAATGAAGGCGTGCGCGTCGCTGGTCGCGTCCAGGCGGGCACCATCAACTGGGACCCGAAAGACTTGCGCCTCAGTTTTTCTCTTGGGTCATTCAAGGAGGGAGAAACTCCCGCAGCCGGTTCCGGCGTGCTTGTCCGGTACCAAGGGATTCTGCCCGATATGTTCGCTGAAGGGCGCGATGTGATCGTCGAAGGGCGTTACCATCCGACGGATGTCCTGGAAGCCAAAACTATTATGACCAGTTGCCCATCGAAATATGAACCCGCCACCGACGAGCAAGCACCCACCGCTGGACAACAAGCCTCCGCGCGCTGAAGTCAACGGGCTGCAGGGTGTAGGAAAAATAAGGAAAGGTTACTTGATCCCCCTCACCCCAGCCCTCTCCCATCCGGGAGAGGGGATCTGAAACTCAAAACTCATAACTCTTCACTCATAACTTTTATGACACATCTCGGCGAATTGGCGTTGGCGCTTGCCGCCATTCTGGCGGTCTATGCGATTAGTACGAGCCTCTTAGGAGCGCTCTGGCGTAGGGAGCGGTGGATCGCGAGCGGAGCCCAGGCTGCGTATGCGGTCTTTGGTTGTGTCGCGGTCGCGGTGGCCGCGCTTCTGCATGCGCTGGTGACCCGCGATTTCAATCTGGAATATGTTCAGGCGTACTCTAGTTCGACATTGCCGATGCACTACACCGTGGCCGCCTTGTGGGGTGGTCAAAAGGGCTCGCTACTCTTTTGGACGTTCGTGC
>JABFSC010000455.1 GCA_013140885.1 Deltaproteobacteria bacterium
GCGTAATCAACAGACACATACTCTGCCCACCGATAATCACCACCGCGATTCCCCGGTGACTCTCCGCCGCTGGCCCTTGCCCCATCAACACCGGGATCATCCCCGCCACTAACGCCAACGTCGTCATCAGAATCGGGCGGAACCGCTCACGGTTGGCCGTGAGAATCGCCTCATCACGCGGTAACCCCTGCGCTCGCAGGTTGATGGTGTGGTCCACCTGCAGGATCGAATTCTTCTTCACGATGCCAAACAGCAGCAGCACCCCCAGGATACTGAAGATCGCCAGGAACTGATCCGAAATCCACAACGACAGCAGCGCGAACGGCACCGCCAGTGGCAATGACAACATAATCGTGATCGGATGCAGAAAACTCTCGAACTGCGCCGCCAGCACCATGTACATGCCGATGATCGACAACAGGAACGCTAGCTTGAAACTATCCATCATCTCCGCGAACATCTTGCCCATGCCCGTGACCCCGGTGGTGTAGCCGGGGGCTAATCCCATCTTCTTCACCTCCGCGTCGATGTCCGCGAGTGCGTCCCCCGTGCCCCGGCCCTTGGCCAAGTTGCCGGTGATGGTGATCTGCCGTTGCCGCTCTTGGCGGTCGATCTGCACCGGGCCGGTGCCGGACACGAAGTTGACGATATTGTTGAGGCGCACTTGCCCCACGGTTTTCGAGGGGATCATCACCCCTTCAATGACTTCAGGCCGGTTGCGCGCCTCCGGCGTCAGCCGCAACCGCACGTCATAGAGATCGTCCCCTTCACGGTAGGTGGTCACCTTGTCGCCCGCCACCATGACCCGCAGGGTGGACGCGATGTCCACCGCCTCGACCCCCAGGTCCGCCGCCTTGCGCCGGTCGATATGCACCTGCAATTCGGGGTTCCCCCCCTCGAAGGTCGAATCGACATCGACCAACCCCGGCAGGTTGCGCACGTTCGTTTTGAGGGTGTCGGCATACTTTTGTAACGTCGCCAGCTCAGGTCCCCGTAGGTTGTAGGAAATGTCCACGTTCTGCACCCCGCCGCCACTTACCGGCAGGATGTTGTCCACGCTCACCCGCAGGTGTTTGTAGGCTTTGACCTTCTCGCGCGCCAACGCCATCACTTGCTGTTGCGTGATGGTGCGGTGTTGATATTCCTCCAGCTTGACGATGATCGAGGCGCGGGTCACGCTCTCGCCCACCGTAGTGCCGACCAGCGATAGCAGGTGCGCCACCCCCGGCAATGGGCGAATGGCCTCCTCGATTTCACGGGCCACGGTATCGGTTTGCACCAGCGAGTACCCCGGCGGCGTCTTGATGTTGATCTCGAACTCCCCCCGGTCATCGCTGGCCATCATGCTACTGCGGACATGTTTGCCGATCCACGGCGTCGAAGCCATGATGCCAATAACAATACAGACAATGACCCAGCGGTGACGCAGCGACCAGCGCAGCATCGCCATGTAGCCGCGCTCCAGCAGCCCATAGACGCGGGACTCGCGCGACGAATGCCCATGCTCCGCGAGTCGCTTGGGCAGGAACCGCGAGCAGAGCATCGGTGTTAGGGTAAAAGCGACCAGCAGCGACACGGCGATAGCGAACGCCATCGTGAAGCCGAAGCTGCTCAGCCACATGCCCACCGTACCTTTGAGAAAGCCGACGGGCACGAAGATGACGATGAGCGAGAGCGTGGTGGCGCTGACCGCGAGGCCGACCTCCGCCGTCGCCGCCCGCGCCGCGTCAAAGGCGTTCATGCCCTTCTCTTCAATGTAGCGATAGATGTTTTCCAAGACGACAATCGCGTCGTCAATGACGATGCCGACGGCTAACGTGAGGCCAAGTAGTGTGATGCGGTTCAGCGAATATCCGGCGGCGGCCAGCAGCGTGTAGGTGGAAATAATGGCCACCGGAATCGACACCGCCGCGATCAGCGTGGCCCGCAGGTTCCCTAGAAAGAAGTAGACGATGATGCTGGCGAACAGGGAGCCCAGCCACAGATGTTTCTGCACTTCGTTGACCGACTCGCGAATGAAGTCGGATTGGTCGCGGGTGATCTCGACCGTCACCCCCGCTGGCAACAGTTTGCGCACCTCGGTCAGGCGTTCGCGCACCCCGTCCACCGTGGAGACGGTGTTGGTGCCGGATTGTTTACGGACAATGAGGGACACCGCGTTCTTGCCGTCGAAGCGCGAGACCGTCCGGGCCTCGACCACGCCATCCTCCACGCGCCCAATGTCGGCCAGGGTGATCGGCGTATTGCCTTGCGAGGCCACGACGATACTCTCGAACTCCCGCACCGAGCGCACCCGCCCCAGGGTGCGGATGACCGTCTCCCCCGTGTCCTGGGTCATGCGCCCACCAGGGAACTCGACGTTTTGTTGGTCCAGCGCGGTCGCCACCGCCCGGATGGACAAGCCATACGCCTTGAGCCGCTCCGGGTCGATGAGGATTTGCACCTCACGTTTGCGCCCGCCGATAATGGCGATGGACCCAACCCCGGAGATCGACTCCAGCGGTTCCTTGACCTTCTTTTCCGCGACCTCGGTCAGCTCCTTGAGCCCCTGAAAGCCGGACACCGTCAGCGTAAGAATCGGGGTGGCATCGACATCAAACTTCTCCACCACCGGCGGGTCCACATCATCCGGCAGTTTCGCTAGCACCGTGCCGACCTTGTCGCGCACCTCCGCCGCCGCCACCGACAGGTTTTTCTCTAGCTTGAACTGCACGATGATTTGCGAGAGCCCCTCGCGGGTGACCGAGCGCAACTCGTCGATGCCACTGACGGTGTTAATCACTTCCTCAATGGGTTTGGTGACCTGCGCCTCCATCTCCTCCGGGCCCGCGCCCGGCAGGGTGGTGGTCACCGTGACCACGGGCATATCGACCTTGGGAAACAGGTCGAGGGTGAGACTCTTATAGGAAAACCAGCCAGCCACCACCAAGCTGCCCACCAGCATGCTGGCGAACACCGGGCGGCGGACACAGACATCCGCGAGAATCATTTTGCCTCCACGAGTTGGGGTTGTACGGTCATGCCATCCGCCAGGCGGTCGAGCGCCGAGATCGCCACCTGTTCGTTCTCGGCGAGCCCTTCGGCGATTTCCACCAGGTCGCCCTCTTCCACGCCCGCTTTCACTTCACGCGAAGTCACGGTGGTGCCCGTGGCGATGAAGATGCGATCCACCCCAGCGTAGCGATACAGGCCGGAGCGCGGAATCAACAGCGCGGGCTCCTCGCCCATCACGGCGGTGACATGGGCGAAATAGCCGGGGCGTAGCTTGTCATCAGGATTGGGAATCTCCGCTTCGACCAGCAAGCTGCGCGAGGCATGATCGACCCCGGCGGCGATGCGGGTGAGGGTGCCCGTGAACGTCTCGCCTGGTAAGGCATCGACCTGCACGCGCATCGGCAACCCGACCTTGGCGAAGCGGACATAACGTTCGGAGATGGGGGTACGCAGCTTGAGCGGATGGACATCGACGAGTTCGAGCAGCTTCGCGCCTTTATCCACATACTCGCCGGGATTGGTGAAGCGCTGTTGCACGAAGCCGTTGATGGGCGACACGATGTGGGTATCCTTGAGCCGCTTTTGCGTGAGGGCGAGGGCTTTCTCGGCGGAGCGTACCACCGCGTCGGCGACCTTATGTCCCGCCTCGGCGGTATCGCGCCGTTGGGGCGGAACCAGCTCTTCGAGAAACAATTGCTGGACGCGCTCATGTTCGCCTTTGGCGCGCGTCTGGTTGGCTTGGGCCTGTTTGAGGGCACTGTCGGCGGCATCGACTTGGAGTTCCAGCTCCTCGCGCTCGACTTCGACGAGGAGTTGGCCCACACGGACGCGATCGCCAAAATCGACGAGCACTTTATCGACGTAGCCCGGCTGCTTGTTGGAAATCTGCACGCTCTCCTTGGCGAACAGGGCGCCTTGCCCTTGCACCGTGCGTTGCACCGTGCGCCGGATGGGTTTGGCGACGTGGACCGCGAGGATTTCCTGGGCCGCAGTTTGCGCCTGTTGTTCGGCGGTCTTGGCTGCTTCCGAGGGTGCGGACTGACAGCCGCTCAGCGTGAGCAGACTGACAAGAGGAAGAAGTAACGTCAGAGGACGGGATCGGCATACATTCACGATAACTGCTCCTTGTGATGTGGGCTGAGGATTCCCCGGAAAAGCAAATCCAAGAGGATACTGGCATCATCGGCGGCGGACCGGGTCGTGAGGCCGAGGGCGCGTTGCTGAAAACAGCCACGCATGGCCTCGTTGAGGGCGAAGGCGGACGCCTCGGCGTCATGGACACGGAAGGCGCCGGCGGCGATGCCATCCTTGATGACGCTGGCGATGAAGTTGATATAGCCAAGGTAGAGGTCGAGCATCTGCGCGGCTTCGGGATGGCTCGGCGCGGCGGCCAGGAAGTTCCGCTCGAGCAGCAGGGTCTTGAAGAAGTCGCGGTTGCTATCACTCAATTCGAGACTGGCCTCGACGAGGCGGCAGAGTTTTTCCAGTGGGGCTTTGACTTCCTCGACCTCACTGCGAATCTGATTGACGAAGTTCGCCATGCCCTGCTCGACGGCGGCCTTGAGGAGTTCTTCCTTGGTCCGAAAGTAGAGATAGACCGTGCCCTTGGCGATTTTGGCCTCCTCGGCGACCCGATCGACCGTGACCCCCTGAAAGCCGTGCCGCGCAACGACCCGACAGGCCGCATCAAGCAGCTCACGGGTGCGAAAATCCTTCACCAGCCCTTCTTTAGTAGATGTGACTGAATTTCTAGTCATGTGACTGACTGTACAGTCAGTGAAAAGTGAAGGCAAGAGCGATGGCGAAGCAAAAGGCAATAATAAGGGAATCGGCAACAAATGGGCGAACCGGAGAAAGCGCACCTTTCCTTTCCGGTCACCCATTCTCGCGTTCGCCCATTCTCCCCTTCCGTCTTCCTTGATCCAGAGAGGAAACCTTGAGCATATCCAATACTGACTTGGCGGCACGCAGATCGTCCGTGGCAAAGCCTTCCGTGAACCAGGCATACAGTGGTTCCAATACCTGTCGTGCCGCCGTGCTTTTTCCCTCTTGATGCCAAAGCCGCGCTAAGCTGACCGCGGCCCGCAGTTCCAGCGACTTCGCCTGCTGCTGCTGGGCAATCTCGATAGCTTTCAGGAAACAGGCTTCGGCGGCGGACTGGGGGGCGGGTTCTCTTTTTGACTTTTGACTTTTGCGTTTTGACTTTTGACTTGCCGTTTGCAGTGTGAGTTCTCCCTGGAGCCGGTACAGCTCCGCCAGGGTGAAATACTCCCCAGTGTCCTCCGCGAGCGTCAGCGCTGTTGCCAGAATGTGGAGCCCCTCTTCTTCCTGACCATTTCGTCCGTAGGCATCCGCCAGCAGCCACAGGATGTAGGTCTGCCCCAAGTGCATGCCAGTGTCCCGCCATGCGGCAAATCCCTGAGTGATCTGTTCAACCCCGCGCACGGGCTGTCCTTGCCGCGCCAACGCCCAGCC
>JABFSC010000387.1 GCA_013140885.1 Deltaproteobacteria bacterium
TGGTCGTCGTATTGAAAGAGGGCACAACTTTAGACCTTCGGCAGCCAATAAGGAGGGCTCTACTATGCTCCCACGCGTTTGGATGGAAGCGTACATCAATTTCCTGCTGCGATTTCGCGTTGCGATTTTAATCGCCGTTGCCATCGTGACCTTGTTTCTGACCTGGCATGCCAGAAACATGCAAGTCTATACCAACTTCTTTGATCTCTACCCGCCCGGCCACCCCTACATCAAGCTCTATAACGAATATCGCAAGATGTTTGGCACCGCCAACGTCCTGATGATTATGATTGAGCGGAAAGATGGGGACATTTTCAACGTTGATACGATTAACAAGATCAACAAGGCCACCATCCAAGTGATGGAGACGCCCGGCGTGAACCCCTACCAGGTGCGGTCGCTGACCCATCCGAAGATGAAGAACATTCGGATCACCGGGGCCATGATTACCGCCTACCCAATCATGTATCCGGCGGCCCCCAAGACCCCCGAAGATGTGAAACCGATGAAAAAAGCCGTGTATACCAATGAAGGGGTGCACGGCTTTTTTGTGTCGCGGGATAACACTGCCGCCTTGATTTCGGCGGGGTTCTGGGAGGAAGGGGTCGATTTTCGCAACCTTTACAATCGCCTGACCGCCTTGGAGCAGGAGATTGAGGCGGATGGGAAACATACGGTCTACATCTCCGGATTTCCCATGCTCTATTCGTGGATCTTTAGCTACAAGAACTACATCCTCGGGGTCATCGGGGCCACCATGGTGATCATCTTGGTCATGTTATGGTTCTACTTCCGCACGTTCACCGGCGTGTGGGTCCCTCTCTTTTCCGGTTTGCTGAGTGCGGTGCTCGCCATGGGCCTCGCTGGCTATTACGGCTTCAATCTTGACCCGTTAGTCCTCGTGGTGCTCGTCCTGATTACCGCGCGCGCCCTTTCGCATTCCGTGCAGTCGATGGAGCGCTATCATGAAGAGTACCACCGTCTGGAACGAGAACAGGGCGACAAGGCCAACAAGATGGACGCGATCATGGCGTCCTACCTCAGTCTGTTTAGTCCGGCTATTGTCTCGATTCTCGCCGACGGGTTCGCGATCTTGACCCTCGCGCTCGCGCACATCCCCCTCATCCAAAAGCTGGCTTATGTGTCGAGCTTCTGGGTATTCACCATCTTTATTAGCGTGGTGACGCTGCATCCGATCATTCTCTATTACATCCCCCCGCCGCCGCATGACCCCAAATCCGGGAAACGCTTCTCCGACAAGATGTACAACTCCGTCAATCGCATGATGGTGCGGATTAGTCAGGGGAACGCGCGGTATGCGGTGCTGGGCAGCTTTAGTGTCGCGCTCGTGGTGGGCATGGTGTATGCCCAGAATCTCAAGATTGGCGATGTCTCGATTGGCAAAGCCCTCATGTACGACGACCATCCGTATAACGTGGCCTACGACCGAATCAATCAGAAATTCGTGGGCGCTTCACAACTCGTCATTCTTGCCGAAGGCAAGGAAGCCGGCGTCATCAAGGACCCCCAGGTGCTGCAAACCCTGGAAAAATTTCAACGGCACATGGAACAACAGGAATTGGTTGGCGGCAGTATCACCGTGACAACAATGGCGCGGCGCCTCTACCAAATGTTCCAGGAAGGAATCCCCAAGTGGGGAATTATTCCCGATAACCCCCGTGACGTGGGCAATATCTTTTACCAGTTCCTCAACACCATCGGGGCTGACGATCTGGATAGCTTTCTCGACAAGAACTCGCAGAACGCGACCATCACCGTCTATTATAAAGACTACAATCACGAAACGGTGGTGGGATCGATCGAGAACGCCCAGAAATTCATTGACGAAAATCCGATTGAGAACGTCACCTTCCGCCTCGCCGGCGGCCTGCTGGGCATTCTGGCCGCGGTCAACGAAGAGGTGGAGTGGTCGTACAAATGGAACCTGATTCTGGTGATGGTCACCGTGTTCGTCCTCAGTATGTTGACCTACGCCTCCGTCGTCGGCGCGCTCATCGTGATGATCCCTTCGATCGTCGCGCAGCCGCTCTCGGAAGCGATGATGTACTGGATGGGGATTGACGCCAACATCAACTCGCTGCCGGTGGCCGCCGTCGGTATCGGTATCGGCATCGACTATGGCTATTACGTGCTGTCCCGTATCGTGGAGGAGTTCCAACGCTTCGGCGATCATGACCGCGCGATTGAAGAAGCCTTGATGACCACTGGGCGGGCCATCATGTTCACCGGGACAACCCTGACGGTCAGCGTGGTCTTCTGGGTGTTCTTCCCGATGAAGTTCCAGTCCGAGATGGCGATTCTCTTGACCCTCTTACTGTTCTTCCACGTGGTCGGGGCACTGGCGTTTATTCCGGGGATCGTGTCCTTACTCAAGCCACGATTCCCGCTGCCGAACAAGATCATGCTCGTCCTGTTGTTCGCGATCTTCGTGCCGGCGGGAGCGCTGTACTACTTTGACCACGCGGACTTGCTGTGGCTGGGCATCCTGGCCACGATCGTGGGCGTCTGCGAACACGTCTACGCCACGCGACATAACATTGGCATGGAGCTGCGCGGGTGAACCGGAGAAAAGCAGGGAATCGGGGAACTCGCGGAACGAATCGGAGAATCGGAGATTGAAAAGGTTTTCTTCCCCCCTATTCGTTCCTCAGTTCCCCGATTCTCCGATTCCCCGATTCCCCGATTCATTCCTTAAGTCCCCGGTAAGAGTGGCCCACCAGGCAAACAAGAAAGGATAACACCATGCTCCCCCGTAGTTGGATGGAGGCGTACCTCCGCTTTTTACTGAAATTCCGCTGGCCGGTTTTAGCTGTCCTCACAGTGATGACCATCATTTTGAGCTACTACGCCGCCCAGATGCGGGTCTACACGAACTTCTTTGATCTGTACCCGCCGAACCATCCGTATATTCAGCTCTATCAAGAATATCGCCGCATGTTTGGCACGGCCAACGTGTTGGTCTTGGCCATCGAAAAGAAGGAAGGCGATATTTTCAACGTCGATACGATTAACAAGATTAACTGGGCTACGCTTCAGGTCCTCGAAACCTCCGGGGTGAATCCCTATCAGCTCCGCTCGCTCACCCATCCTAAACTGAAAAATATCCGCATCACCGGGGCGATGATCACCGCCTATCCGATCATGTACCCAGCACCGCCGAAGACGCCAGACGACGTCAAGGCCATTAAGAACGCGGTGTACACCAACGAAGGCGTCCATGGATTCTACGTCTCGCGCGATAACACCACGGCGCTCGTGTCCGCTGGCTTTTGGGAAGAAGGCGTCGATTTCGCCAATCTCTATAGCCGCATGAATCATATTAAAGCGGAACTCGAGAAAGAGGGCACGCATCGGGTCTATATCGCGGGCTTTCCGATGCTGTATGCCTGGGTCTTTAGCTACAAGAACTACATCTTCTCCGTGATCGGGGGCACCACCGTTATTATTCTCATCATGCTGTGGTTCTACTTCCGCACGTTCACTGGGGTATGGGTGCCCCTCTTTTCCGGTTTGTTGAGTTCGGTCTGGGCGCTTGGGTTTGCTGGCTACTACGGCTTTAACCTCGACCCGTTGGTGCTGGTGGTGTTGGTCCTGATTACCGCGCGAGCGCTCTCGCATTCCGTGCAGTCGATGGAACGCTATCACGAAGAGTACCATCGACTGCAAGATAAACAGGAAGCGATTCTCTCGTCCTACATCAGCTTATTTAGTCCAGCGCTGGTCTCCATCGCTTCGGACGGCTTGGCGATTCTGACCCTCGCCCTGGCGCACATTCCCTTGATTCAGAAACTCGCCTATGTCTCCAGTTTCTGGGTGTTCACCATTTCCATCAGCGTCGTTACGCTGCACCCGATTATTCTCTACATCATTCCGCCACCCCCGCATGACCCCAAATCCGGCACGCGTTTCTCTGACCACCTCTACAACGCCATCAATCGGGCGATGATCACCATCAGTCGCGGCAACGCCCGCGTGGCGGTCATCGTCAGCTTTAGCATCGCCATGGTCATCGGCATGGCGTATTCGCGCCATCTCAAGATTGGCGATGTGTCGATCGGCAAGGCGCTCATGTACGACGACCACCCGTACAACGTGTCGTATGACATGGTCAACCAAAAATTCGTCGGGGCCTCACAACTCGTCATTCTCGCGGAAGGCAAGGAAGTGGGCGTGATTAAAGACCCACACATTCTCCAGACGCTGGAGAAATTTCAACGCCACATGGAACAACAACCCTTGGTCGGTGGCAGCATCACGGTGACCACCATGGCCCGGCGCCTTTACCAGATGTTCCAGGAAGGGATTCCCAAGTGGGCCATCATTCCCGATAACCCCCGCGACGTGGGCAATATCTTTTACCAGTTCTTGAACACGATCGGGGCGGACGACCTCGACACGTTTCTGGACAAAAACTCGCAAAACGCCACGATCACCATCTTCTATAAAGACTACAACCACGAGACCGTCGTCGGCTCGATCGAGAAAGCCAAGGAGTTTATCGACAACAATCCCGTCGAAAACGTCGAGTTTCGCCTCGCCGGTGGCCTGTTGGGCATCCTCGCCGCGGTGAATGAAGAGGTGGAATGGTCGTATAAATGGAACCTCATCTTGGTGATGGTCACCGTCTTCATCCTGAGCGTCCTGACCTACGCCTCGGTCGTGGGCGCGTTGATTGTCATGATCCCGTCGATCGTGGCGCAACCGCTCTCGGAAGCGATCATGTACGGCATGGGCATTGACGCGAACATCAACTCACTACCCGTGGCCGCCGTTGGTATTGGGATCGGCATTGACTACGGCTATTACGTGCTCTCGCGCATTGTTGAGGAGTTTGAGAAGTTTGGCGATCATGATCGCGCCATTGAGGAGGCCCTCATGACCACGGGTCGGGCGATCATGTTCACGGGCACCACCCTCACGGTCAGCGTTCTTTTCTGGATTTTCTTCCCTATGAAGTTTCAATCCGAGATGGCGATCCTCCTTACCTTGTTGCTCTTCTTCCATGTCGTTGGCGCGCTCGCCTTCATTCCTGGAACCGTGTCCTTGCTCAAACCGCGCTTCCCCTTGCCGAACAAGGCGATGATGACTGTCTTACTGGCGATCTCCGTTCCCGCGATCATTTTGTATTATGTTGGCCATACTGAGTTGCTCACCCTTGGCGCTCTTGCCTTGATAGTCGCAGCGGGTGAACACCTATGGGCGACCCGCCGGAATATCGGGATGGAAATGCGGTCCTAGCAATCTCTCTCATCACTCGCTCTCATGGAAGAAGCCAGGGAATTCATTCCCTGGCTCGTTCCAAGGCGCGGAATAATTTCACAAAAATATGAAAAAAATTTGACAACCAGATAAAAAACAGGATATTGAGCACGCAAGATTCGTGGGGAATCTGCTTCGTTCGGGCTTCATTACTTTTGGACCAAAACCTACACGCAAAAGGGAGGG
>JABFSC010000440.1 GCA_013140885.1 Deltaproteobacteria bacterium
CGGGGAGCATGACCCCACGCACGGACCGTAGACAGAAGAACAGCACGATGAGGATCAAACCGAGCGCGAGTGGGAGTAAATAGGAGAGGTCCTCGACGATGGCGCGGGCGGAGACCGCCTTAAAATGGGGCAGCCCGGTATAGTAGATTTTCTCAGGCCCTTGGGCTTGGTCGATGATCGCCTGGATTTTTTCGTCGATCCCGCGTCGCACGAACTCATTGTCAGTGATACTTTCCAAGAAGAAGATGTTGATCGCCGCCGCTCGTCCATCGGCGGCCACGAGGTTCTTATGATAGATGGGCTGAGTGGCGACTTTCTCCTTGATGACGGCGGCCTCCGCGACCGTGGCGGGAATAGTCGGAATCAGGAGTTCCTGTTCCGCGCCGGTGATCTTGGCGATGATGTCGGGCGCGTTGGCAAGACTGAAGACATTCTTGACTTCGGGAATTTTGCGTAACTCATCCGTGAGGCGTTGGATCTTCTGAAGCGTGGGTGGCGTGTAGATGTTGTCGGCGAGAATTCCAATGACAGCGACGTTCTCACTGCCGAACAAGCGCACGACATCATTGTAATACTGCCGTTCTGGATCGTTGTCGGGAAGCAAGCTATCAAGGGAACTGTCAATCTGGATATGGCGGGCATGGAAGGCGAAGAACCCGGTGAGAAGCAAAATCAGCAACAGCACGAAGCGCGGTCGGTGAATGATGAAGCGATACCATCGTTCCATACCTCCCCCTTGTGGATTGTGCTGTGCCAGGCGCGGAAGGTACGAAAGAAAGGTCTCCCTCCCTTCTCCCGTGAGGCGCACAGCCTATCCGTCGGTTGTCATGCTCAAGCAGGCGGCATTAAGAATGGCCCCCTGCTTGAGTGAAAGCAAGTGTGCAGTATTGCGTGCGGTTGCGTGCCATACCGACGCCTCCTGGTTAGGCGGCCCGCCGGTACTCGATTGTGGCCGGAGCCGTCTCGGTGGAACCCTCGGCTTTCTGAGCGAAGTGATAACGAAGAGCTTCAATGGCCAGCACCCCAGCCGAGAGCGCGGTAAGAGTTACAAGCCCAACCAACAGGATGGAAAGGTCATTGGTGAAATCGATAACGGTCGTCGTGTAGCCAGCCTGCGCGATGAATGAAAACATGGTGTGATTCCCCTTTCTTCGGTTGTGTTTGGCGTCTGGTGAATAAAAAGAGCAGGAACTATGCCAGAAGTCGCTCACAGAAGAGAATGTGAGAAAGGAGGAAAAAGAAGTTTTTTTGCTGACTTCGTGAGGAAGTAGGCTGGGAGACGGTTTTGCGGGAGCAACTGGCCGAGATCGGACATGTCAATTTGATATATCAAGTTGACATGGTGCTTATTGTTCAGCGCGATTGAACACTTTGTTCAGCGCGATTGAACGCCAACACTATGGGAGCCCGGCGAAAGGACGTGCTCGTTGAAATATATTCTCATATCAGGAAGTGTGGCTCACACTTTGGATCTGCTTCACATCGTTTTCTTTAGGAGGGAGGAGCGTATGAAAGAGCGTGACTGGCTGAGAAATTTTGTCACTACGTGTGGGATTGTTGGAGTGTTGCTCTGTGGGTCGGAAGGAAGGGCGGAATTACAGCCTGGCGCAGTGCTTGATAAAGCGACCTGGCAAGGAGCCAAGGACATGATGCCCGAGGCGATCCTCCGACGGTTTGCCAGCGGTCAGCATCTCTCGCAAGTGATCACACTGCCTCCGGAAGCGTTGCAGTACGGCAGCCGCTTTCGTCAGTTGACCGAAGCCAACACCGGCAAGTATGCGGTCAACGACCGTGGTGTCTTGATTGAGACGAGCACTGGGACCTGGCCTCGGTACCGTCCAGGGGGATTTCCATTTCCCGTGATCGATCCCAGTGACCCGCAAGCGGCGCATAAGATCATCTATAACTTCGCCAGCCGGGGCGGCCCCGTCGATGACATTGAGGTGTTGCTGAACATTTTCTGGGTGAGCGAGAAAAGCCTCAACCGTTACGTCGATTTTGTCGGGAGATTGTTGCCCTATGAGTCGCGCTGGTCTGGGCCGATCCCTAATCCCGACGAGACATCGGGAAAGTCGCTGGGGTATGGGGTCAACCCCTATGATGTTGTGGGGGTTGCCTCGTTGGGCTGGCGCTATTTGGACCCGGATAAATGGGAGTCACGCTGGGCGTATATTCCTGTCATTCGGCGTGTGCGTCGGTTAGCGGCGGCGAATACCTCGGATGGGTTCTTGGGGTCGCATTGGAGCCCCAGTGATGCGGGGCTGTTCGCGGGCACCGTGCAATACTTTACCTGGAAATTGATTGGTAGCCGTGAGGCATTGGTGCCGTATACCTTGCCAACTCCGAAGTATTGGGAGAAGAGCGAGCGTGGACTGGTGCTTCCAGCGAATGAAAACGCGGCGATCATGCCGTGGCCGGGCAAGAACAAGAAGTTTACCGAGAGTGGCCAGCAGTGGTCTGGAGCCGCGTGGTGGCCCGTCAATCTGCATGTGGCGAAGCGGCCGGTGTGGATCCTCGAGATCACGGCGAAAGACCCCTATTTCGCTTATGGGCGACAGATTCTCTGGGTCGATAAGGACCTCTATCGTGCCTACTATAAAGAGGTGTACGACCGGTCGGGAGAATACTGGAAAACGTTTCTCCTTTCAGGCGGTATCGCCTTGAGTCGAGATAATGTCTTCTCCACCCCACAAACCGACTACGGTGTGGCCATCGACGAACATCACGCCGAAGCGAACGTGGTGCTGCCCTTACGTGAAGGGAACGACATTCGGGTCAATGTTGGACTCGATCCGCAACTCTTCACTTATCAAGGGCTCACCCGCTTTGGGAAATAACGTTGACAGGCTGGGTATGAGCGGGATAAGTCTCCGATTATGTCCATGAATGCAGCTCCTCCCCAGTCACCTGCGATGAACGGCGAGCGCAAGCTCGCCGCGATCATGTTCACCGACATCGTCGGCTTCAGTCGTCAGATGGGCGTGGACGAAACCCGTACGCTGCGGCTGTTGGACTCGCATAATCACGTTATCCACACCGCAGTTGCTGAGCATCACGGCACTGTCATCAAGACGGTGGGCGATGCCTTTCTTGTGGACTTTCCCTCCGTCGTCCATGCCGTGCAGTGCGCCCAGCGGATTCAAGTCCAGTTGCGTACGCGAAATGCCGAGCATGAGAAAGCCGAACAGATTCACATCCGCATCGGTATTCACCTGGGTGACATCATCCAAAGAGACGGCGATGTCTTTGGCGATGGGGTCAACATCGCGTCACGCTTACAGGACCTGGCTGAGCCGGACACGATTTGTCTCTCGGATGTGGTCTATCGGGATGTGGTCAAGAAAGTAGACTTGGGCACGGTTGTCTCGCTAGGCAAGCCCAAGCTCAAGAACATCGCCGAGCGGTTTACCGTCTACGCGTTGCTGCCGGAATCCCCGACAGGGATACGCCAGACCATACAAATCCAGTCTCTGAAGCTGTTCCGTCGGGTGCGTCCTGTGCACCGGGTGATAGCAGGGGTGGTGTTGGCGCTCATTGCCGGGGGGCTCCTGACGACGCAGACTCCTTTCTTTTCTTCAATCCGCAATCCACAATCGCCAATCCGCAATCAAGAGTCCCTGCCCCTGCCGGACAAACCTTCCATCGTGGTGCTGCCCTTTGACAACATGAGCAAAGATCCTGAGCAGGAGTATTTCAGCAATGGCATCACCGAAGTGCTCACGGCGGACCTCTCCCGCATTGCCAGCCTGTTTGTCATCGCCCGCAACACCGCGTTCACCTACAAGGGCAAAGCCACCGATGTCCAAGAGATTGGCAGGGAATTGGGCGTGCGCTACGCGTTGGAAGGCAGCGTGCAGAAAACCAGCGAACAGGTGCGCATTGTCGCCCAATTGATTGACGCCACCACTGGCGGACATCTGTGGTCCGAGCGCTACGACCGCCCGCTCACCGATATCTTTGCACTGCAAGATGAGATCGTGCAGAAGATCGTCACGACCCTCAAACTTCAGCTCACGTTGCAGGAGCAAGGCTGGGTGGTGCACAAGACGACGGACAATCTGGCGGCGTATGATGCCTTCTTACGCGGGTATGACTACTGTTACGTGCGCTGCACCCAAGAAGGGAACGCGAAGGCGCGACAGTGGTACGAGAAGGCGATCGCTTTAGACCCCAGGTACGCGGAAGCGTATGCTACCTTGGGCGCAACATACTTGTATGACTGGATCTTTCAATGGAGTCAGGACCCTCAGACCTTGCAGCGCGCATTGGAATTGGCCCAGAAGGCGATCGTCATTGACGACGCTGTCCCTCGCGCCCATTTGATATTAGGCCAAGTTTACCTCTCCCTGAAGCAGTATGATCAAGCCATCGCCTCCGCACAGCGTGCTATCGCACTCAATCCGAACTTTGCGGACGCTTACGTTCTGGGATTGGCGGAGATTTTTAACTTTGTCGGGCGATCAGCCGAAGTGGTGGGCCTAGTAGAGAAGGCAATGCGCCTTAACCCCCGCGCTCCGTACCTCTACTTCTTCCAACTAGGGCGAGCGTATCGCCTACTGGGGCGGTCTGAAGAAGCCCTCGCCGCCCTGAAGGAAACGCTCGCCCGCAACCCCAATTTTGTGGCTGCTCATTTTCAGTTGGCTGGCATTTACAGTGAGTTGGGGCGGGAGGAAGAAGCCCAGGCAGCAGCAGCGGAAGTGTTGCGAATCAACCCCAGTTTCTCTCTGGAAGTGTGGAGGCAGAGAATCCACTTCAAAGATCCAACGATCGTGGAGCGGTGGTTTGCCGCCGCGCGCAAGGCGGGGCTGAAGTAAATGTCAAATCCAAAGGAAGAATGACGAATGCGGAATGACGAGCGAGGCATGACAAACCATTATGGTAGACTCCGCGCTAGAGGCACTCATGGAAATTCACGAATTGGTCATCGAGATGAAATTATTGGAACGTCGCTTGACTCTCTATGAAGAGAAGTACGGAATCCTGAGTGAGGACTTCTACACGGCGTTGATGTCTGGCCAATTGGCTCGCTATGACGAATATGATGAGACCCGGACCGATTTCAGTCGCTGGAAGGGGATCTACGAGACGTGGCAACGACGCAAACAATCCTATGGTGAGCAGCTTAAACACCGCGCGGTTGTCGATGCGCTCCGCTATCAGCCCGCGTATTAACCATGACCGAGCATCCCCTCCAATCGCTTGCGGCATATAGCCAGTGTGTTGCTGAGATGCTTGATCGTCCTCCCGTGCGGCGTTCGACTGTCGCCGTGTGGTCAGTCAGTCCGTATACCGGCATTGCCGAAGGCGAGGTATGGTTCTCGTCTGGTTTTCGCTTGCGACTGCGAGAAGAGTTGGACTTTGAGGCGCGCTTGATCACGTCGTATGGTTACGAAGTCTATCGAGAGGACGAGCGGCTGTACTGGTATGATGATTTTCCTCATCCACATGATCCCACC
>JABFSC010000158.1 GCA_013140885.1 Deltaproteobacteria bacterium
CTCCGCGTGGGGGAGGCAGTGAGGTAGGGCCACTGACTAACGTCACTTCCGCTCCTCTGCGCCAGGCGACGCGGGCCATGGCGAACCCCATCTTGCCGGTCGAACGGTTGGTGATGAACCGTACGGGATCAATGGGCTCGGCATTGGGGCCAGCCGTGACGATAATCCGTTCGCTGGTGAGGTCTTTCTTGGTCAGTGTGGCGCGCGCTTCCTCGACAATATCCTCAGGATCGGCGAGTCGCCCCTTGCCTTCATACCCACAGGCGAGAAATCCTTCGGCGGGCTCGACGAACCGGTAGCCGCGCTGGCCAAGGGTGCGGATATTGTCTTGGACGGCGGGATGGGCGTACATGTGGACATTCATGGCGGGAGCGACCAACACTGGCGCCATCGTGGCCAACAGCACCGTGGTGAGCAGGTCGCCGGCGAGGCCGTGCGCGAGTTTACCGATCACATCGGCGGATGCCGGAGCGATCAGAATGAGATCGGCGGTATCAGCCAGACGGATATGGCCGATCTCGGACTCCTGGGTCAGATTGAAAGTTTCGGTGGCGACCGGGTTCCCAGAGAGCGTTTGCAAGGTGAGGGGAGTGATAAACTCCTGTGCATTCTTCGTCATAATCACGCGGACGAAGGCGCCATCCTTGACCAATAGGCGAACCAGCTCAGCCGCTTTGTAGGCGGCGATGCCACCAGTCACTCCGACAACAATCGTTTTTCCTGCGAGCATAAATGTCTCTTCCGTTGGGAGGGGCGGTATTGGTCCACCCTCTTACACGTATTCCCGGTGGCTCGTAAGAGGTACTCATAAGGCGGGCTCGGCTTGACCTTTTCCCCACCTTTGGCATTATGAGCGCCACAGAAGCTAGAACTAGCGAATAATGAGTACAATTACTTGAGCTCTCGAGTGTCACTTTCAGCGAATTTTCTCTCCCCGGACGTTTCTGCTCCTCATCTCTTAGTTGCGGACGAGCTTGAACGAGTCGAGAAGACCCTCACCTACCAAATTCAATCACGCGAGCCACTCCTGCGTGAGATTTCGGATCATCTCGTCAGCGCTGGTGGGAAGCGCGCGCGTCCCGCTGTCGCGCTGCTGGTCTTCCGCGCCTGTGGGGGCGGGGACCCCAGCGACATTATTGATATCGCCACGGCCCTCGAACTGATTCACTCCGCGTCACTGCTCCATGATGACATTATCGACGGCGGTGAAACCCGCCGGGGCAAACCTTCGGCCTATCGCCGCTACGGTTTGGCCCAGACCCTAGTCGCCGGCGACTTTCTGTTTGGTCGCGCCTTCGCCATGTGTGGTCGGTTCGAGGAGAAAGTGATCTCGTGGACCACCGAAGCCTGTATCCGCCTGACCGAAGGCGAAATCATGCAAGGGCGCTTCCGCCGCAATCCTTCGGTGACCACCGAGGATTATCTGGAAATTATTTCTCGCAAGACCGCCTCGCTCTTTTCTCAGTGCGCACGCCTTGGGGCCTACATGGCCGGAGCGTCGGACCTCGTGGTCGAGAGCCTCGCGAATTGCGGCCATTGCTCGGGGATGGCTTTTCAGATTGTTGATGATCTGCTGGATGTCGAGGGTGATGGCGACTTGACCGGCAAGATGATTGGCATTGATCTCCAAGATGGGAATCCCTCGCTGCCCTTGGTGATGGCGATTCCGCATGATGCCGAGATTCGCCGTGTCTTTGAAAAGACCGACCCGACGGCGGAAGAAATTCAATCGGTGCTGAAACGCATTCGCCAATCCGGGGTCATGCCCGAAGCGCAACGCCTCGCCCGCTCGTATGGGCAACAAGCAATGGCGTCGCTCGAACACCTGGAACCCTCGCCGTATTACGACAGTCTCGTCTGTTTCGTGCAACAACTTATCGACCGCACTGGGTAAGACCGGAGGCTGCGATGGCCGTCGATGCCACCCGAGACTCCCTCCAGCAAATCACCGATTCCCTGCGTTCGTATCTTGAGACACTCAAAGAGAGCGGCGTCACCGGGTTGCCGGGTCGCGTTGTTGCCGAGATCCCCGCTCCCGTTCGTGCTCTCCCCGAACAGGCGCCTGCTGTTGCTCCCGCCGTTCCTCCCCAGCCCGTGATGAAGAAAGAGGAGGCTGTCGCCGTGCCCATCCAACCCCAAGATATGTTCGTGGCCTCTCAGTTAGAGAACGTCACCACGCTCGAAGCCTTACGTGCCGGGATTGGCGATTGCCGTCGGTGTAAATTGAGCCAAGGACGCACCAACATCGTCTTTGGCGTCGGGAATCCACAAGCGGAAGTGATGTTCGTGGGCGAAGGGCCTGGGCACGATGAAGACCTGAAAGGCGAACCGTTCGTTGGACGAGCCGGGCAGTTACTGAATGACATTATCACCAAGGGTATGAAGATGACCCGCGAGGAAATCTACATCGCGAATGTGGTGAAGTGCCGCCCGCCTGAGAATCGCAATCCCGAACCCGACGAGGTCGCGACCTGCCAGCCCTTCCTGCTCAAACAAATCGATATCATCAAGCCGCGCATTATTGTCGCGTGGGGAACCTTCGCCGCCCAAACCCTACTCCAAGTCAAAACACCGATTTCGCGACTCCGAGGAGTGTGGCATAGTTACCACGGCGTGAAACTGATGCCGACGTTCCATCCGGCATATCTCTTACGGAATCCCAATGACAAACGATTGGTGTGGCTTGATATCCAAGCAGTGCTGCGCGAGATGGGCAGGCTCTAGTGCCTACTTCCGATGGATGTTTGTCCTGCTGCTCTTGAGCGGAGCGGCATCTCTTTCGGCGCAAACCCTTCCTCCTGTTCCCGCCACCGCGCATGTCAACCTCATCGTCCTCAAATCGATGATTAACCCGGCGACGGCGGACTTCATTCACGAGAGCATTGAGCAGTCCGCCGACGAGGGCGCGCAGGCGCTGGTGATCCAACTCGATACCCCTGGCGGATTACTGACTTCGACCAAGGACATCGTGCAAGACATTTTCGCGGCGCGGCTGCCAGTCATTGTCTATGTGGCTCCGAGTGGGGGTGGCGCGGGTTCGGCGGGCGTATTCATCACCATGTCTGGCCATGTGGCGGCGATGGCTCCGGGCACCACAATTGGCGCGGCCCATCCGGTCGCGAGTGGCGGACAAAATATCGAAGAGGACATGCGCAAGAAGGTCGAGAATTTCACCGCCTCGTTTAGCGAGTCGATAGCCCAACGCCGGGGGCGCAATGTGGAATGGGCCAAGAAAGCGGTGCTCGACAGCGTGGTGATTACCGAGACCCAGGCCGTCGAAAAGAAAGTCGTGGATTTCACCGCCGTGGACCTTCAGGACCTCTTACGCAAAGCCGATGGCCGCAAAGTTGAGGTGGGGAATGCCTCCGTCGTGGTGAAAACCAAGCTGCCGCAACCAGCGGATACCACCGCGCGGGTCGTGCAATTGGATATGCGCTTAAAGCATAAAGTGCTCAATATCGTGGCGGACCCCACGGTGGCGTATTTGTTGATGATGGCCGGGCTCTTGGGGTTGTATCTGGAGTTTTCCAATCCCGGCATTGGCTTCGCCGGGGTTGGCGGAGGAATCTGTTTGCTGCTGGCGCTGACCGCGTTTCAGGTGCTCCCCATCAACTACGCGGGCGTGTCGTTATTGCTTTTAGGGATTGGCCTGCTGGTCGCGGAGTTATTTCTGCCAACCTTCGGGCTGCTTGGTGTGGGAGGCGTTGTCGCCTTTGTCTTAGGGTCGTTGTTTCTGTTTGACGCGCCCGCGCAAGAGATCATGGTGGCGCGCAGTGTAATCGTGACGGTGGCGCTGTGCGCTGGACTCATCATGTTCGCATTGACGATGCTCGCGGCACGGGCATGGCGACAAAAACCGGTGTCAGGGACGGGTGGACTGATTGGCGAGCGCGGTGAGGTCCGCGTCCGCATTGCCCCGCGTGGCAAGGTGTGGATCAATGGCGAGTATTGGAACGCGGAAAGTGATGAAGAGATCGAGGTCGGTCAAGAGGTCGAAGTCGTGGCGTTGCACGGCCTGCTAATGAAGGTGCGCAGAGCCACTGAGCGATAACCAAAGGGGGGATTATGATTGAGCTGGGTCCCATTGTCGTCGTAGGGCTGGTGATCCTTGTCATTTTCTTCAGTGTCTTCAAAGTCGTGCCCGAATATGAGCGAGGAGTGGTCTTTCGCCTGGGTCGGCTTCAGGAATTCCGAGGGCCGGGTATCACCTACGTTATTCCGGGCGTTGAGAAGATGACGAGAATCGACATGCGGACGATCACGATGGACGTTCCTCCACAAGATGTGATTACGCGGGATAACGTTTCGGTCAAGGTGAATGCCGTTGTCTACTTTCGCGTGGTTGATCCGAACCGAGCGATTGTCCAGATCGAGAATTATCTCTTTGCCACCTCGCAGCTCTCGCAAACAACGCTGCGGAGTATTTGCGGCCAGCAAGAACTTGACGACCTGTTATCGGAACGGGACAAGATCAACGCGCGCTTGCAGGAAATTCTTGATGTCCAAACCGACCCGTGGGGGATCAAGGTGTCGCTGGTGGAGATTAAGCACATTGATTTGCCGCAGGAGATGCAACGCGCCATCGCCAAGCAAGCGGAAGCGGAGCGCGAACGGCGCGCCAAGGTGATCCATGCCGAAGGCGAATTTCAGGCCGCGCAGCGACTCGCCGATGCCGCGGCGATTATTGAACATCATCCCTTCGCCATGCAATTGCGCTATCTCCAAACCCTCTCGGAGATCGCGACGGAAAATAATTCGACCACGATCTTTCCCGTGCCGATTGATCTGCTAGCACCGTTCCTGGGTGGCAAGAAGACGACGTAAGGGAACGACTCACGTGCGTGCCTTACATTGGGACGGACAGTCATTGCAGGTGCGCTCGACGTACCCTGAGCCGCAACTCACGCCGGGCAAAGCCGTGGTGAAGGTTGCGCTCGCGGGCATCTGCTCGACCGATTTGCAGATTCTGCGCGGCTACATGGGCTTTGCCGGTGTTCCTGGCCATGAATTCGTGGGCACGGTTGTGGATGGACCGGATACCTTGCGCGGGCAACGGGTGGTTGGTGAGATTAACTTCGCGTGTGGCGCGTGCGCGATGTGCGCGCGCGACCTTCAGCGCCATTGTCCCACTCGTCGAGTCATGGGCATCCTCAACGCCGATGGGAGTTTCGCTGAGTATCTGGCCGTTCCGCTCGAGAATCTGCATGTCGTGCCCGAAAACGTGACCGACGAGGAAGCGGTTTTCACGGAACCGCTCGCCGCCGCTTTTGAGGTTCTTGAGCAACTCCCTCTTCAACCGGAGACCGAGGTCGTGGTGTTCGGCGATGGCAAACTGGGGCTGTTATGCGCGCAAGTGCTCCACAGTGTCGGCGCGCGTGTGACATTGGTTGGCAAACATCCCGATAAACTCGCGCTGATGCGGGGGTTGGGAATCGCCACGGAGATGGTGTCGCGGTGGACTGCCAAGTCCGTCGATGTGGTAGTGGAAGCGACTGGTTCGACCATTGGCCTCTCTCTGGCGATGGCGGCCGTGCGTCCACGCGGGACGCTCATATTGAAAAGCACCGTTGCGCAAGAGCATGCCCTGTCGCTCGCGCCGCTGGTGATTAACGAAGTGACGGTGATTGGTTCACGCTGTGGGCGGTTCCCGCCGGCGTTGCATGCGTTGGCCCACAAGCAAGTCGCGGTCACTCCGCTGATTACGGCGATATATTCTTTGAGCGACGGTATCGCCGCGGTGAATCGGGCGATGGAGCCTGAGGTGCTCAAGGTGTTGTTGCGGAGAGTGTGAAGAAGAAAGCGTCAAGAGATCAAGCGTAAAAGGGCGGGGCGGTGGTTACGTTTTACGCTTTACGAATTACGCATGACGTTCCGCCTCCTGTTTGTTGACCTCGTGTCAGCGAACCGCTAGGACAGGGGGATTCCGTTTCAAGGAGGAAGAGATGGCTGCACCGGTCTATATTTTAGGTGGGTATCAAACTGATTTTGCCCGTAATTGGATGAAAGACGGCGGCGACATAGTCGCCCTGATGAAAGAGTCGGTGGTGGAAGGTCTCGCGGCGACGGGCATTGACGCCAAGGAAGTCGAAGTCGCGCATGTCGGCAATTTCGCCGCTGAACTCTATTGCAAGCAGGGACATTTGGGCGGCTTCATGGCGGAGATTGATCCCGCTATGTCAGGAATTCCCACCTCGCGACACGAGGCTGCGTGTGCCTCTGGCAGTGTGTCGATGATGATGGCCGGGGCGGAAATTGAAGCGGGTCGGTACAATCTGGCGCTGGTGCTCGGTGTCGAACAGATGAAGACCGTGGACCCCGCGACCGGCGGGGACTTTCTTGGCACGGCGGCGTGGTATGACCAAGAAGCCAAAGGGGTCGAGTTTCCGTTCCCGAAACTCTTTGGCCGCCTTGGTGACGAATACGAGAAACGTTTTGGCCTCAAGGATGAGCATCTCGCGCGCATCGCCGAAATCAACTTTTCCAACGCCCGCCGCAATCCCAAAGCTCAGACTCGCGGCTGGTTCACCAATGAGACGCAGAACCTCTCGTCCGGCAAGTACGCGAACCCGGTGGCGGGTCGTCTGAAGGTGCGTGACTGTTCGCAAGTGACCGATGGTGCCGTCTCTCTTTTCCTTGCTTCGGAATCTTTCGCGCGGACCTACGCGGCACGCCGTGGGCTGAAGCTCGAACAATTGCCGCGCATTCTGGGCTGGGGCCATCGCACGGCGCCGATGCGCTTTGACTCCAAGGTGGCCGAGAGCAAGAACAACCCGTATGTGTTGCCGCATACCCGCCAGGCGATTGTTGACTCGTTCCGGCGCGCGGGAATCGCGGACGTGTGGGGCGTGCAAGGGATTGAAACCCACGATTGCTTCACTACGTCGGAATACATGGCAATTGACCATTTTGGCATGACCAAGCCGGGTGAAGGATGGAAAGCGGTGGAAGAGGGGGTCATCGAATTTGGCGGGAAGCTGCCGATCAACGCCAGTGGTGGATTGATTGGTGGTGGCCATCCCGTGGGAGCCACGGGCGTGCGTCAGGCGCTTGACGCGGGCAACCAAGTGATGGGAAAAGCTGGCGACTATCAAATCGAAGGCGCCAAGAAGATCGCGACGTTGAACATCGGCGGTTCCGGGACGACAACGGTGGCGATGGTCATCGGGGCGTAAGGCGATTTCCGGAAAAGCTTCTCCCTCGTAGCCCGGATGGAGCGGAGCGGAATCCGGGTGTCCCGCGCGGAACCTGGATTCCGCTCCGCTTCATCCAGGCTACCCAGAAACGGGATATTCATTTCAGGAAATCACCTGGTGTGAAGTTCGAGGGCTCCGAAAGTTCCCTCTCCCGGCTGGGAGAGGGATAGGGTGAGGGGGTTCAAGTGATCTTTTCCTTTATTTCTTCTCTCCTCCTTGCTTTGCTGCTCTTCCAGGCAACCGCATACGCCGCCGATTTCGCTGTAACCTCCCGTCTTGGAATCTCCCAAGACGCACTCCGTAAAGGGCTAGAAAAAATCGGCGGTCCAGTCACCTTCACTCCGCGTCCGGGTAGTACACAAGGAACTCAAGAAGCGCGTCTGCCGGACAATGCCGGGCTCGTGCAAGCCGGTGGGAACATGGGGAATCTGACGACAATCGTGCTCTGGCTTCCGGTGGACGCCAAGGGCAATCTCGTCAGCATGAAAGCGCGGACGTATCTAGAGGCCGTTGTCGCCAACTTCGTAAGCGAGCGTGAACGGATTGTGCTGTGGGTGGATGAAGTTCTCAAGCGCGCGCTGGCCGAGGTGCGTAGTACGCCATACCTCGAGTCGCAATTGGTGGAAAAGTATCAGTTCAAGGCAACGTACATCCCGACGTTACACCCACAGATGGTATCGCTGGCGATCACCGCGAGTAGCGACGAGTAGGGGGAGTTTCTCCCGTTCAGCTGGACAGAACCACGCACGCCCCGAAGTCCCCCCCGCTCCCTCACTCTTCACTTTTCATTCTGAACTCTTCACTCTTGACCGCTTTCCCCATCGGATACACCACCAACCGACGAAACGGCTCCTCTCCCTCGCTTTTGGAGAGCAACCCATGCCGTTTGACGAACTCATGTTGCAAGCGACGCAGGCGTGGCTTGCGCGGCGCGAGTTCCACGGGTTCGTCATGTTCGATCACCTGCTCAATGGCGGCTTCCGCGTCCGCGACGGCGGATTGGTCTTCGGGAAATGATTCCGCGAGCCGCTCGCGGAGAAACTTGCCCATCTGCATCATCGTGTCACTGCGAAGCGTATAGAGCGCGAGGCCCTGTTCAATCAGAATGCGCAACTCGCGTGGCTGGCGTTTGAGTTGGCCTTTCACGGTCAAGACAACATCCGCTTGCGACGGATGTGACACCAGCCGCGCTGGCGCATCCAGATCACGCACCACCTCTTCGAGGCGATGGCGGTTAATGCCGTACGGAAAAATGCGCAGCACTTTGCGTCGGTCCGATTGTGGTTCCGGGGCGGGAGCCGTGGACAGTGTCGGCGCTGGGGTAATCTGCGTGATCTCGATATGCCCATCTTGTTGATGCGCGCGCATTTCCATCCGTGGAGGGCGTCCGCGCAAAAAGGCATCCACCGCTTCGGCGACATCGTGATGCACCGCGAAATGCGTGCGGTCGTGAATTTCAATGAGGATGTCGAATGTGGGAGGGGCTTTGCGTTCGAGCACGGTCTTCTGCGTGCCGCGACGACGCGCTTCGTCATCACCAAGAGTCACGGATTGAATACCGCCGATCAAATCCGCCAAGGTCGGGTTCTGAATCAGATTCTCCAACGCACTGCCATGTGCGGTGGCGATGAGGCGCACGCCACGTTCGGCGATGGTGCGAGCGGCGGTGGCTTCCGCTTCGGTGCCAATCTCATCGACGACGATCACTTCAGGCATGTGATTCTCGACCGCTTCGATCATCACTTTATGCTGCAATTCGGGCGACGGCACTTGCATGCGGCGCGCGCGACCGATGGCGGGATGTGGAATATCGCCGTCCCCAGCGATTTCGTTGGACGTATCCACCACGATCACCCGTTTCCCGGCTTCATCCGCGAGGACGCGAGCAGCCTCGCGTAACAGCGTGGTCTTGCCCACACCCGGCGGGCCGAGCAGCAGCACGCTTTTCGTGTCTTGCGTGATGATGATGTCCTTGACGATATTGACGGTGCCAAACACCGCGCGGCCCACACGGCACGTGAGGCCAATAATATCTCCGGTGCGATTTCGGAGCGCCGAGATGCGATGCAGAGTGCTGGGAATGCCCGCGCGGTTATCATGCGTGAAGGTGCCAACCCGCGAGACGATGAAGTGCAAGTCCTCGCGGCTGATCGGGCTCTCGCGTAGATAGACGGTGTGGTTTGTATAGCGAGCTTCCGGCGGACGGCCCAAGTCGATAACGATTTCCAGGAGGGACTGGAGTTGCGGGCCGTGCCCAAGGGCCTCTCGGACGACAGGGGGCAGCACTTCGAGGAGTAAGTCGAGATTGTCGACAGTTTCGACGCGACTGTTTTGTTCGGAAGAAGTAGGGTCGCTGGAGAGTGGTAATGTCATGGGTGATTCCTCTCGTGGCTGCGGTGGAACATAAACGAGGTGGTGGAGAAAGACTAGGACTTGGGGCGGGGAAAAGGCAAAACGGAAAAAATCAAAAGGCAAAAGTGGAAAACGGAAGGCTTGGAGTCTGGAACAGCCGCACGGTGCTAATCCGATGGAATATGATCGTGGACTGTTACTTCACGAGTGGCGAAATTGATGAGCAGCACTTTGCCTGTCAGTATGCCGGTGCCGACAAATGAATCTTCGGCATCGGTGAGAATGACTTCGGCGAGGAATTCTTGTCCGTCGAAGCGAATCGTTGCGCTGTAGACATCTTCCTCAAGAATCGTTCCGTTCGCCAATTCGATGTCGATCTGCCCCTCACGCGTCAAGTTCAGGTTGAATTCGGCTATTCTTCGTCGAGAGAGACTCACTTGTCCATTGAATCCCGTATCAATAACCACGGAAACCGAATGGAAGATTCCGTCAGTGGAAGCGAGTTCCAGTTCCACGACCGCTTGTTCATCGTCTCGAAGGTGTCCGTGAAGCATATTCCCTAACGCCACACGTAGACTGTAGAAGAACCAAGGCGGAAAAACTGGAACTGTTTATGGGGATGTTTGACTCTGGCGGCGGTTGCCGCTTCAAGAACGGTTTTTCCCACGAAATGCTCGCCGCTTTCGACTTCAATCGCCACAATTTGCCCCTTGTAGCGGGACGCAAGATCACCTTTGATGGCCTCGTAAATGGCGTTTGCTTGTGCTCGTGCGCTATGGTTTTCCGTGGGCGAAAGTTCGTGAGGGAGCATGGTGAATTCTCCTCGGTTTTTCGCATTCTTCGGAGCCTGCGGACCGGGGTCGCCTTATAACCTGTTGTGGCACATGGCTCCGACCATAGGCCATAAGCGATAAGCCATACGCTATAATCCACAAGCTATAAGCTATAAAGCGACTGCGGGAAGCGAGCTACTTCGGCGCGAACGTCTCCACGACCCGCATGTCCGGCAGCGTCTCATTGTCCGCGCGGATCGGCAAAATACAGACGTGCGTGGCTCCGGCTTTGAGATGCGCGTTGATCCGGTCTTGAATCTTTTCTTCGCTGCCCCACGCGACGATGTCATCCACCAACCGGTCGCTACAGCCATTGGCGAATTCCGCGTCCCCATAGCCCAACGCTTTCAAGTTGTTCGTATAGTTTGGCAGTCGTGGCACGTAGGTCTTCATGTATTGCCGCGCCATCGTGCGTGCCTTGGTCGCGTCCTTTTCCAGGATGACGGCCTGTGCGGCGCAAATCCACGGCTTGGGGCCGATGAGCGCGCGGACCTTGGCGGTGTGTTCCGGCGGGACGAAATAAGTATGGGTGCCCTGGGTCTGTTCAGCGCAGAGGGCGAGCATCTTGGGATGCAGCGCGGCGATCACGATTGGCACTTCCTCTTTCGGCTCTGGTGCGCGGTAGAGGGCGCTCTTCATCTTGGGGAGATAGTCCTTCATGTAGCTGTAGGGCTTCTCATAACTGTGGCCGCGCAGATTCAGCACTAACGGCTTGTGACTGACACCGATGCCGAGCACGAACCGTCCGCCGGAGAGTTCGGCCACGGTCTTCGAGGCCGCGGCCATCGTGATCGGATCGCGCGCCCAGATATTCGCGATGCCCGTGGCGATGGAGAGCCGCTCGGTGTGATCCAAGAGGTAGGTCGCATGCGCGAACGGCTCACGTCCGACCGCTTCTGGAATCCACAAGGCTTTGTAGCCCGCCTTTTCCACTGCTTGCGCGAACTTCGCGCTGTCCGCTGCCGCCATGGCGTCGAGAAAGAACCAAATGCCGACTTTGCCAATATCCATAAAGCCTCCTTACTGGTGTTGGCGGATAACTACCACGATTCGTCGTGGAGGGCAGGGGCCTGGGGACTGCTGTGGACCGGTTCCTTGAAAGGGCAAGAACAGGAGCTGACCGAGGGTCAGTGGGGTGCGGTAGTCACTGAGGCCAATGTCCATTCGCCGGTGGTCGAGCGCTGGATGGGCTCGGTACGTCCCGCAGATACGATCCCAGCAGGAGAAGGAAAAGCCAAAATTCGCGTTGGTCTCCACGGCGCGGGTGGAGTGATGAATCCGGTGCATGTTCGGGGTGACGAGGAACCAGCGCAGCCACGCATCCACACGCTCGGGCATGGCCACGTTACTGTGGTTAAAGACCGAGGAGGCATTCAGCAGAATTTCAAAGGCGACGACCACCCACGGCACCGCGCCAAGGAGAATCACCGCCGCCATTTTCAAGCCGAAGGACAGGAAAATCTCGAACGGATGGAAACGCAACCCGGTGGTGGCATCAATATCGAGATCGGCGTGATGGACTTGATGAAGCCGCCAGAAGATCGGTACGGCATGGAACAGCACGTGGTGCAGATAAACGGCGAAGTAGAGGCCGAGCAGCGTCACCACCGCGGCCGCCCAGGGCGGGAGCGTGATCCAATGCAGCAGGCCCACTCCCTGCTCGGCGGCAAACACGGCCGTGGCGTAGGCAACGCTGCCGACCGTTGCCCAGACCAAGAGGGAATTGAGCGTGGTCAGACTCAAGTTGGTCACCCAGCGTTCACGCCGTGGGCGTAGCAATTGGCGACAGGGCCTCCAATACTCCCACACGGCCATGCCGGAAAACACACCAACGAACGCGCTGAAGCGGACGAGCATTTCCATGATGATAACTCCTATGACGTGCGGCTGGCGGTCTTCGGCGGCACGGTCTTCGGCGGCACGGTCGCCACCGGTACGGTCGCCACCGGTACGACCGCGACCGGTAACCCATGCGCCCGCCAGTCGGCCACACTGTCTTCTAAGCGGATCGCCTGAAACCCGTGCTTGCGTAACAATTCAACGGCGTGCGCGGCTAGGACACAGTAAGGGCCACGACAGTAGGCCACGATTTCTTGGTCCCGTGGCAGTTCCGCTAAGCGGTCTTTCAATTCGTCCACCGGCAGGGAAATCGCTCCCGCGATATGGCCAGCGCGGTACTCTTCAACTGGGCGCACATCGATCACGGTCGCCAGGCCTTTCCGGACCCGCGCCAACAACGCTTTGCGATCCACCGGTTCAAGTCCACGCGGTTCAGCAAAGAACTGACGCGCCAAATGATCCAACTCCGTCAAATGGCTCGCGGCCAGGATGCGCAGCGCGCGATAAAAATCCGCCACCGTGTCATCGGTCAGCCGATAGCGGACAAACACGCCTTCTTTCTCCGCGTCGATCAGATGCGCGGCCCGGAGGATCTGCAAATGGCGGGAGGTATTGGCGACCGTGAGGTGGGCCTCCCGCGCGAGGTTTTCCACCGTCCGTGGACTCTGGCTCAGAAGCTCAAGCAATTCGAGCCGCTGGGGACTGGCCACCGCTTTGGTCATGCGCGCGAGCTGTTCGTAGACGCGATCCTTGAAGAGCCGCTTGGTCGATTTCATAGTCACCCTCTCATATTCAATTGTTTAATTGAATATGAGAGGAGCTGCTTCACGTCAAGGCGAGGAGGATTTTTTTCTTCACCTATCTTGACTGACTTAGTCAGTTATTTATAGTGACGGCATGGCGCGAAAAACTCCACCGGATCGATTGCCCCACCTGATTGCTCGCGCGACCACGGTTTTTCTTGACCAGGGGTATCGCCGCACCCAGATGGACGATGTGGCCGCCGCGTTAGGCGTCGCCAAGGGGACGCTCTATTTGTATGTCGAGAGTAAGGAGGCATTGTTCGATCTTGTTATGCGTAGCGCTGATACCGACCCGCTTTCCCCAGCGTTGGCATCCCTCCCACTACCGACACCGCGACCTGGATCAACGCTGGCCTATGTCCGCGAGCGATTAGCCAGGAATCAAACATTGCCGACACTGACCGCCGCGCTCGCGCGCCGACGGGTGAAAAATGCACGGGCGGAACTCGCTCTCATTCTCGGCGAACTATACGACACGCTCGCCCGCAATCGGTACGGTATCAAATTACTCGACCGCTCAGCCCAGGACTTGCCCGAACTCGCCGCCTTATGGTTCGACGCGGCCAGAGGGGGACTCATCTCGACCTTGGCGCACTACCTCGCCACGCGGATGCGGCGGAAACTTTTGCGTCCCTCATTGGATGCGTCGGTGACCGCTCGTCTGATTATTGAAACGATTGCCTTTTGGGCCGTGCATCGCCACTGGGACCCCCGTCCCCAAGTCGTGGACGAAACCGTCGCCCGTGACACGGTGATCCAATTCCTGCTCAACGCTCTCGACACGAAGGAGGACTTATGAATCCGACAACTCTGCTGAGCGGAGTGGTCTTGGCCATAGTTCTCATCGTCCACGTCGCGGTCGCGTCAGTGGTCGACTGGCCGGTCACGGGGGGTGATCCGGGTGGCATGCGCTATTCCCCGCTCACTGACATCAATCGGACCAACGTGGCCACGCTCACTGTTGCCTGGACGTATCATCATGGGGACTACCGTTCTGGGTGGCCGGACCCGTTTAAGGGCACGGCGTTTGAAAGTACGCCGATTGTGCGAGAGGGGCGGCTAATTTTCACCACGCCCTACAATCGTGTGATCGCCCTCGATCCGCTGAGTGGGCGGGAGTTGTGGACCTTTGACCCGAAGATCGACAGAGGTCGCCGTTTTAGCAACCTCATGGTCAACCGCGGAGTCGCGTACTGGCAGGCCGCGCATTCGGCTGGGGCATGCGACAGTCGTGTGTTGATCGCCACCCTGGATGCCCGGTTACTCGCACTTGACGCGGGCACTGGCAAACCCTGCCAGGATTTCGGCACCCAGGGCGCCGTGAATCTCCTCGACGGAATCGAACATCTGATTGATCCCTGGGAGTACAACGTGACCTCTCCTCCCACCGTCGTCGGTGACAACGTGATTGTGGGGTCTGCCATCGCCGATGAAGTCCGCCGCATCCAACCCGCGGGGGCGGTCCGTGCTTACCATGCCCGCACGGGCGCGCTGGTCTGGCGTTTCAATACCGTTCCCCAACACGGAGAGGTCGGGACGGACACCTGGGAGCAGGACAGTTGGCGGACCACGGGCGGGGCCAATGTCTGGTCAACCATCACGGCGGACCTCGACCGGGGGTTGATTCTTTTGCCGGTCAGCACCGCGGGCCCCGACTTTATTGGCATCGACCGCAAAGGCGCCAACCTCTTCTCCGATGCGGTGGTGGCTGTCGAAGCGAAGACCGGGAAATATCGGTGGCACTTTCAGACCGTGCACCATGATCTCTGGGATTATGATCTGGCTGCCCCACCAGCGCTCGTGCGCGTCCGACACGAGGGACGTGAAGTTGACGCGGTCGCCCAAGGCACCAAGACCGGATTGATCTTTCTGCTTGATCGAAACACGGGGAAGCCGCTCTTTCCCGTGGAGGAACGCCCGGTTCCACAGAGTAATATCCCCGGCGAAGCCAGTTGGCCAACCCAACCCTTTCCGCTGAAACCGCCCGCGCTCGTTCCTCAGCGATTGACCGAAGATGACCTGTGGAGCGCCAATCCCGCGCGTCACCAGAAGTGTCTCCAACGATTCCGGACGCTACGGAACGAAGGAATGTTTACCCCGCCGAGCACCTCCCGGACCATCCTCTACCCTGGAACCGCGGGAGGCATGAACTGGTCGGGCGGGGCGTTTGATCCCCAGAATGGCCTGTGGTTCGTGCCGACCAACAATAACGTGCACTTGATTCGCCTTGATCCGTTACCGCCCGAAAATTTTGCGGACACGGACGGCATCGTCATGCACAACTCATGGTCGGCACTGCGATGGGTCTATTCGCGGATGGGCACGGGATTACGCTACGGCCAGATTCGCGACGCCTTGAGAGAAGAAGGGCAGTGGTGCCACAAACCGCCGTGGGGCCTGCTCCACGCGGTTGATCTGAACACCGGAGAAATTCGCTGGCAGGTGCCGGTCGGAGAGGATCAACACCTTGGGGTCCAGGGCTTGACCAATTTCGGCCCACCGCTGGTCACCGCTGGAGGCTTGGTGTTCCACGCCGGTTCCACGGAGTTGAAGCTACGCGCGCATGATGCGCAAACGGGACAGATACTGGCGACCTTTGCGCTTCCAGCTGGTCTCCATGCCGGACCAATCTCCTACAAACTCACACCGGACGGCAAACAGTATCTCGTCATCGCTCCCGGTGGTCACCAAGGGCTCGGTTCCCAACTGGGAGACGCGGTGATCGCGTATACCTTGCTGGACTAAGGGGGCGCTCACAAGCCGTCAGTTGACCACAAAGTCGCTAAAGCCAAGCTCCAGTATGGCAACAGCAACAAGAGGAAAAATCATGAAGCCCAGTTATCTCTATCCGTTGATCGGTTTTGTCGTCCCCACGCTCTTGATCGGCTATGGATTCGTGATTCCTAAGAGCTGCATCGCGGGCATCAACGAACTCACCATCGGCTTCGCCACGACGGTCCTTGGCGCAGGTGTCACCTACTGGATGGGAATCCGAGCAGTCGAGCGGGACCTGCGCCCACCTCCCACGTGACGACGAGAACCGCTGCCGGTCCGGCCGACCTCATAACCGATACTCAGGAGTGCACGCTATGCGACGACCAGAATTCATCGCTCGTCAATCCAGTTGCCCGACTGGTCTTCTTGGCCGGTTCATTGTCCGCATCATGGCGAGAGAAACAGCAGCCGCAAATGAGAAGACACTCGAACTCCTCGCTATCCGCCCGGACAATCACGTGTTGGAAATTGGGTTCGGTCATGGACGCACACTCATGCGGGCAGCGACCCTCGCCTCTTCAGGATTCGTCGCGGGCATCGACGTTTCAGCAGACATGGTGCACACGGCAACACGCTGGAACCAGCAGCTCATCAGACAAGGCCGTGTCGAGGTTCGATGTGCGAGCAGTCTCCGAATTCCCTATCCGGCTCAGAGTTTCGACCGCATCTACGCCACGCATACGTTGTATTTCTGGGAACACCCACTACAGCATCTTCAAGAGATTCATCGGGTTATGAAGCCTGGGGCGCGATTCGTTCTCACTTTTGGTCCGCGTGAGGATAAAGAAATAGTGGCAAAGTTCCCAACAACGGTCTATCGCTTCTACAGCACGGACGAAGTGCGGAGCCTCTTTGAAGAAGCTAGGTTCAGCAATATTCACCTGGCGCATCACCAGATTGCTTCCCGCTCCCTCGTTTTCGCCATTGCGCACCAAGAGACACCGTCAACCTAATCATCAGGCGCTCACAATGACGCCTCGACACTTACGACGAAGTGGTCGACAAGGGGGATTCCTCTGTCTTCCCCCGTTTACCTTGACTTCCCGGCTTGCCCCGTCTATGCCTTGCGAAAGAATACCGGACGAGTCAACTCGGACAGCAGCAGCCAAAGGAGGAAGGCTATGAGTGGCTACACAATCATTGACGTGGATACCCATGTGACCGAAATGCCCGATGTGTGGACGAGTCGCGTGCCCGCCCACATGCGCGATGCGGTCCCCCGTGTCGATACCGATGCCCGTGGCAACCTATGGTGGTTCCTGGGCGACAAGCGGATCGCGGATCCTGGACTGACCGCCACCGCTGGCGTGGGCGACCTGAAGAACCGCCCCAAGAGCTACGAGGCGATGCACCCAGCGGCGTATGACGCCAAAGCACGTCTCAAGTACATGGATGATCTGGGGATATGGGCCATGGTGATGTACCCCAACGTGGGAGGCTTCGGCAATCAACAGTTCTTGCGATTACCGGACCCGGCCCTGAAACTCGCCTGCGTGCAAGCCTATAACGATTGGCAAACTGAGTGGGCTTCGGTGGATTCGCGTCGTCTGTTGCCGATCATCTCGACGCCGTTTTGGGATATCGAGGAGACCGTGCGTGAAGTGCGGCGTTGCGCGGCCATGGGGCACAAGGGCATTCTGTTTACTGGTGACCCCCAATCGCTCGGACAGCCAATGTTGGGGAACCCGCATTGGAATCCGCTGTGGGAAGTCGCCGTCGAACTCGATCTGCCGATTAGCTTTCACATCGGTTCCGGCAATATGGAAGACGGCATGACGCGCGAGAAAATGAAGGAATATGGCCGCATGGCGACCTTCACCGAGCTGTCGGTCAACGTCT
The DNA here is from genome assembly GCA_013140885.1 of Deltaproteobacteria bacterium. GTDB lineage: Bacteria > Desulfobacterota > Binatia > Bin18 > Bin18 > JABFSC01. The sequence goes on from JABFSC010000158.1 coordinate 17,635, forward strand.
TCCTGCGCAACGGCATGCAACTGAACGACCTCATCATGTCCGGCGTGCTGGCCCGCCATCCCAAAATTAAGTTCGTCTCGGTCGAGAGTGGAATCGGCTGGGTGCCGTTCGTGCTCGAAGCGCTGGATTATCAGTTCAAGGATAATCGGGTGACGGAAGAGCGACCGGAGTTCACCATGCTGCCCTCCGAATACTTCGCGCGTAACGTGTATGCGTGTTACTGGTTCGAGCAGACCGCGCCGCGGCGACTGATTGATAAAGTCGGAGAGAATAACATCTTGTTCGAGACCGACTTCCCGCATCCGACGTCGATCTATGGCAAGGATGTGGCCGAGCGCATCAAAGGCGGCCTCTCTGATTGTGAGCCTGGGGTCGAGCACAAGATTCTGTGGAGCAACGCGCAGAAGCTCTACAAGGTGACAGGTCCCACGGCTGCGGACGAGGC
>JABFSC010000688.1 GCA_013140885.1 Deltaproteobacteria bacterium
TGTTTCTTTTTCTCTACCCCTAGCCCCTAGCCCCCAGCACCTAGCGCTCACGCCTCAGCGAGATTCTTCACCGCGAACGCCGCGGCGTATTCTTCCGGTTTCGTCGGATCAAAAGACCCGCCATCGAAAAAGGTTTCATTCTTGAAGTCCTCGGCCGGCACGGTGATGCCCATGTCCTTGGCGACCGCGCGGTAAATGTCTGGCCGATGCACGCGGTCGACGATTTGTTTATAGTCCGGGGCACCCTTGACCATGCCCCAACGGCGAAACTGCGAGAGCCACCACACTCCATGTGATTTCCACGGTAGGTTGACGCCACGTTCGTAGAATCGCATGTAGTCCTTGTCCTCATGCTCACCCTGCCCATCGCCGTGGTCGTATTTGCCCAGGAGCCGACCGAGAATGATCTCCTTCGGGCAGTTGATGTAGGACGGGCGTGAGACGACCTCCGCGACTTCGGCCCGATTCTCGATCTTGTCGATAAACACACTCGACTCGTGCAATGCCTTGAGCACGGCTTTGACGGTGTTGGGGTTCTTCTCGGCGAACTCGGCGGTGAAGGCGCACACTTTCTCCGGGTGATTCGTCCACAGGGCTTGTGTCGTGGTGACGGTGAACCCGGTCTTGTCGGCTATGGCGCGGGCGTTCCACGGCTCACCGACACAGAAGCCGTCCATTTTTCCGACTTTCATGTTGGCCACCATCTGCGGCGGCGGAATGGTGATGAGCGATACATCCTTATCGGGATTGATGCCCCCGGAGCCCAACCAGTAGCGCATCCACATCGCGTGTGTGCCGGGTGGAAAGGTCATTGCGAAGGCGCGTGGCGGTTTGCCGGCGGCCTTTTCTTCGTCGATCAGTGTTTTGAGAGCAGCGGGAGTGCGGATGCCTTTGTCCTTGAGTTCGGTACTGAGGGTGATGCCCTGGCCATTGTAATTGAGCACCCAGGGAATAATCATCGGTTTGACCGGTGCGCCGAAGAGCCCCATCGTTGAGGCATACGGCATACCGTACAGCATGTGAGTCGCGTGGTTCTCACCCAGTTGCAGTTTGTCGCGAATCACCGCCCAGGAGGCTTCCTTGGCGACGGTGACGTCCAAGCCATGTTGCTTGAAGAAGCCCTTTTCATGGGCCATGACAATGGATGCACAATCAGTGAGGGCGATGATGCCAATGCGGATTTGTGGGGTTTCGGGCGCGTCGGAGGCGAAGACGCGTCCGACCCATCCAGTGGGCAGCCCGGCGAGCAGCGCCGTCATGCCCGAAGCGCGCAGGAACTGGCGACGCGAAAGGGACGGTGATCCGACGCGAGTTAGTGATTTTTTTCTCATGTGCGAGAACTTCCTCCTTATTGTATCCCCGGCCACCCCCACCACCTTGGACCGGGATCACTAGGACGGGAGCAATAGCCGTGCCGTTGGGAGAGGGTAGGCAAAGGGTGGAAAACTCTAGAAAAGGAAGGAGAGTTGTGTGTTGCCGCGCGCTGGGGATGATGGAAATGCGAGCGGCGTGGTTAAAGCGCAGGCAGGGGCGGGGTGGAAGTGGTGCTGGAGCAGCAGGGGGCGGAAAATCAAAAATCAAAAATCAAAAGGCAAAAGGCAAAAATGAAAAGAGGATGTGCTCCGCGCGTCCTTGCCTCTTGGGAGCGTGGGCGTCTCGTCCGCACGCAGCTCTGTATTGGCGGGTTGTCCAACCTTCCCAGGCTGGGGGCGTTTTGGTAGATTCCCCCAGTATGGAACGCTTCTTTAATACGGCGGGTCCCGTCAAAGCCGAGGACCACTACTGCCTTGCTCCATTACAACGGATTAAGATCGACGAAATCCTGCCATTGATTGAGCAGAAAAAATACTTCGTCCTGCACGCGCCACGGCAAACTGGCAAAACTTCTTGTTTGCTGGCCCTGATGGACTACCTCAACACCCAGGGGCGGTATCGCTGTATCTATGTCAATGTGGAACTCGCGCAATCAGCGCGCGAGGATGTCGCGGCGGCGATGCAAGCGATCCTGAGTCAATTGGCGTATCAGGCTCGTAGCATGTTGAAAGACGAGTTTCTCACCAACCACTGGCGGGAGGTGCTAAGCCACAGTGGCCCGCATGCCGCTCTTAATGAAGTGCTCGCGGGGTGGGCGGAACATGATCCGAGCAGGCCGCTCGTGGTCTTCATTGACGAGATTGACTCGTTGGTAGGGGATACGCTCATTGCTGTGCTCCGGCAGTTACGGTCCGGCTACCCTCAGCGCCCAGGGCGGTTTCCGCAAAGCGTCATTCTCTGTGGCGTGCGCGACGTGCGCGATTATCGGATTCATTCGAGCGCGGAGAAAGCCATTATCACCGGCGGCAGTGCCTTTAACATCAAGGCCAAGTCGTTACGCTTGGGCAACTTTACGCGCGCGGAGATGGATACCCTCTACCACCAGCACACCGAGGAGACTGGCCAGCTCTTCCCCCCGCAGGCACTAGCGCGGTTATGGGAACTGACCGAAGGCCAACCGTGGTTAGTCAATGCGCTGGGCGCTGAAATGTGCTTTGAGCTAGCCAAGGGGCGCGAGCGTACCCACCCACTGACTATTGAGGTGGTTGATGAAGCCAAGGAAAATCTGATCCTGCGCCGTGAGACCCATCTCGATCAACTCACCGACAAATTGCAAGAGGAACGTGTCCAGCGCGTGATTGAGCCGGTGTTGGCCGGTGTGGACCTGGCCCAGCGCCTACGCCCTGATGATGTGAGTTATGTGGAGGATTTGGGGTTGATTACGCAGGAGCGCAATGGGCGGGTGCGCATCGCCAACGCGATCTACCAAGAAGTCATTCCGCGCGAGCTGGGATGGCAGATTCAATCGGGGATGAGCGAAGAGACCGCATGGTACGTGCGGCCCGACGGGACGCTGGACATGGAGAAGTTGTTGGGCGCGTTCCAGGAGTTCTTTCGTGAACATGCCGAGCACTGGGTCGAGCGGTTTCAATACAAGGAAGCGGGGCCACAACTGTTGTTGCAAGCGTTTCTCCAACGCATCGTCAACGGTGGCGGGCGCATTGAGCGGGAGTACGGGTTAGGGCGCATGCGCACGGACCTGTTGATTCTCTGGCCGCATCCGGCGGGCATTCAGAAAGTCGTCATCGAACTCAAGCTGCTGCATAAGAGTCTGGCGCAAACCTTGGCGAAGGGGTTCGAGCAGACGGGGGAGTATATGGACCGCTGTGGCGCGGAGGCTGGGCACTTGGTGATTTTCGACCGCACGCCGAGCAAGGCGTGGGAAGAGAAATTGTATCACCGAACCGAAACCGTTCGCGGCAAGGTGATCCACGTCTGGGGGATGTGAGGAAATATAGCGGTTTTCATTGGAGGGGAGCGACATCCTTTTCCGTAGGCCGGGATAAGGCCGGAGGCCGTTCCCGGCGCGAGCGTACAGGCCGGAATAAGCGGAGCGTTTCCGGCCTACTTTCTCTCTTCGTTCAAGTGCAAACCGCTGTCACTTAATGCCATTGCCCCGCTCGCCAGGGGTAAGACCCCCGGTCCCCCGGGCGTGCGATACACTTCCCGTTTAACTTCATGCCCACGCGGCTATGCGGTCGCTTCGTGAAGTTGATACCGCTTGATGCGATCACGGAGGACGTTCCGACTAATGCCCAGAAGGCGGGCGGCTTGGACCTGATTCTGGCGCGTGCGTTCGAGAGCCGTGGCGATCAGTAAGCGTTCGGTGAAGGCGAAGACATTCCCGGCTTCTTGGTCGAACAGTTCGTCGATGGTGAGACCCGGCAGACCCGTGGGGTCGGTGATATGTGGCGCGTGGTGAAGATCCCTCGTGAGCGCGAGGTCCGCGGCGGTGACCACGCTGCCGCGCGCGTTCAGAACGGTTTTGGCGATAACATTCTCCAGCTCACGAACGTTTCCTGGCCAGGGATGCGCGAGGAGCAGTTGACGTGCCTCTTCGGAGAACCCACGAGGCCCTTGCGGATTGGTCTGGTGGTGCTTCTCCAAGAAATAGTCGGCGAGCAACGCGATATCCTCACCACGCTCGCGTAACGGGGGAAGGGCGATGCGCACGACGTTGAGCCGATAGTACAAATCCTCGCGAAAACGTCCGGTTTGGATCAAGGCTTCCGGGTCTTGATTGGTGGCGGCGATGATCCGCACATCGACATGGCGGGGCTCGCGCGCCCCAAGGCGATACAGTTCTCGTTCTTGTAACACGCGCAGTAACTTGGCTTGCAAGAGGATGGGCATGTCGCCAATCTCGTCCAGGAAGAGCGTACCTCCCTGCGCGAATTCAAACTTGCCAGGTCGTGCCTCGACGGCTCCCGAAAAGGCCCCCCGTTCGTAGCCAAACAGTTCGCTTTCGAGCAGAGTCTCTGGAATCGCCGCGCAGTTAATGGCGAGAAATGGCCCCTGCACGCGACCGGAGTAGGTATGGAGGGCGCGGGCGATCAGTTCCTTGCCGGTGCCACTTTCTCCAGTGATGAGGACGGTAATGTCACGGGCGGCGCTTTTACCAACGATCTTATAGACCTCTTGCATGGCGCGACTATGGCCGAGCATCGGCACGGCGTCCGCCCCCGGCATTTCGAGCGCGGACGCCGTCGCCGCGGGTTGCGGCTGCCGCCGTTGCAGGACGGTGGTGATGAGGTGCTTGAGGTTGTCCACGTCCAGTGGCTTGATGAGGTACTCCTCGGCGTCAAGGGTTGTGGCCCGGATCGCGGTTTCCGCCGAGGCGAACGCGGTCATCATAATCACTGGGAGTTCCGGGCGCTGCCGCTTGATCTCCTGGAGCGTATCCAGGCCGTTTTCTCCGGGCATGCGCACGTCTAGGAGCACGATCTGGAGCCCCTCGTCGCGTAAATAGGGAAGGACCTCTTTGCCGGAGAAGGCGGAGAGGACCTCATACTCGTTGCCAAGCACGCGGCGAAACGAGTAGTGGACGTTGCGTTCGTCATCGACAATCAAGATTTTGTTCATAGGCCAGTCCAGCGTCTCAGGTCCAAGGTCTCAGGTCCAAAGTCTAAGGTCTAAAATGAAAAAACTCGAACGGCTCTTCTTTCTTTTTAATTTTGGACCTTGGACTTGAGACCTTGGACTTTGGACCTTTTCATAGGGGCAACCGCACAACCGCCGTGGTTCCGACGTTCGGCTGCGAAAAGAGTCGGAGTCGCCCGTTGTGGCCTTCGATGATGCGTTGCGAGATCGATAGTCCCAGGCCCGTGCCTCCGGCTTTGGTGCTAAAAAATGGCTCGAACAGGTTGGCGCGCACGTCTGACGAAATGCCTTCTCCTTCGTCGGTGATCGAGGTCAGCAGACTGCCTCCGCTGACGTGCAGGCGCACGGTGAGTGCGCCTCCCTTGGTCATCGCTTGGAGCGCATTGAGTAGCAGATTGAGAAAGACTTGTTTGATCTGCGCTCCGTCCACCCAGACGAGGGGGAGGGCTTTCTCCCACTCTTTGTGA
>JABFSC010000062.1 GCA_013140885.1 Deltaproteobacteria bacterium
GGGCGATGCGCGCACGACCGCCGAGATTTTCTTGATTATGCTCGACCAATTGGCTGCACATAGTGTGACCACGGTCGGGCAACTGCTCGACTTTCAGCACGTCGCACGTGATGGTCGGCGCTTCGAGTTTTTCGTTCAACGCCCAGTCCTCAGCCATATCCCCCACGGTCCCGGCGTCTATCGCATGCTCGATGGCGAAGGTCGATTGCTCTACATCGGCAAAGCGAAGAACCTCCATCGGCGCGTCAACTCCTATTTCACCAATTCTTCCGGCCATAGCGACAAAGTGCTCGACCTCGTGCGCACGGTGCGAGAAGTGACCTACGACCAAACCGGCTCCGAGCTTGAGGCGGCGCTTCGTGAAGCGGAACTGATTCGCGCGCTGAAACCACCATATAACCGCCTGTCCAAACATCTGCCGCGCGTCGCGTTTCTCAAACTCACCATCGGCAACGCCTACCCGCGTTTGGGACTGACCGCCAAGCCAGGGAGTGATCGCTCGTTTTATATCGGTCCATTTCGCAGCCGAGAATTCGCTACGACCGCCCAGCGTTTACTCGCGCGGCTGTTTGGTCTTCGTATATGTCTTGAGAACCTCGCCCCAGCTCCGACCGTCACTCCTTGTCTCACGGGTCAGATTGGTGCGTGCACGTCGCCCTGCGCGGAACGGGTCTCGCGCGAAGAGTACGGTGCTCAAATAGCGACGTTCCTGCGCTTTCTGAATGGCGAAGATACGTCACTTCGTGAAGAACTCGCGGAGAAGCGTGATCGCGCGGCGGCAGAATTGCGCTTCGAGAGCGCGGCGCGGTTACAGAAAGATATCCAGTTGCTTGATCAGATTCTCCATGTGCATAGCAAGTTGCACTGGATCGTGACTCGCGCCAATGCCTTGCTACTCTTGCCGAGTCGCGAGGCCGGAGCCGCGCAAGCCTATCTTGTCCTCAATGGCCGGCTTATCACGGGCGGTGTGGTCCGTGCGCGTGAGGATATCGCGCCATTTGTCACGCTCATTCACGAACGGTTCGCTCGTGACCGCGACCGACCACTCCGACCGGAAGAAATCGATGCCAGCGTGATTCTCGCCGCGTGGTTACGGGACCCCAATCGATCTCAGGGAGCGGTCTTCACGATTCACACGCCGACCGACTGCGACAACCGCATGGAGGAAATCGAAAGCGCGTTACGCGATTTGCAGCGGATAGCAATCGACCCATGACGAACGAAAAATAGACGCCCCAGCGGAGCGTCTCCAGCGAAAAAGCGGACGCAACCACCGGGATTTTTCAGGGACTTGCGGCTCTAGACCCCCGCCCGTATAGTCTCGCGCATTATGCCTATATCTTCAGTAACCTCGCGATTACGCGCATTACTTCAGCGATCGGGGCCCGCATTAGTGCTCGGCGCGCACGATGCCCTCTCGGCGAAACTCGCGGAAGAAGCGGGATTTGACGCCATCTGGGGAAGCGGGTTTGGCATCTCCGCCGTCAGCGCGCTGCCCGACGCCAACATCCTCACCATGAGTGAAACCCTCGACGCTATTCGCCGCATGGTCGAAGCGGTCCGCATTCCGGTGATCGCCGATTGTGATAACGGCTTCGGCAATGCCATCAACGTGATCCGTACGGTCTCCCAGTATGAACGTGCGGGAGTCGCGGGCCTCTGTATCGAGGACAACATTTTTCCCAAACGGTGCAGTTTCTACGCGGGGGTGCAGCGTGAACTCGTCCCAGTGGATGAACACGCCCGAAAAGTCGAGGCCGCGAAATCCGCGCGTCAGGACCCGGACTTCGTCATCATCGCGCGGACGGAAGCGTTCATCGCCGGGTGGGGAAAACAAGAAGCGCTCAAACGGGCCCGCGCGTATGCCGACGCTGGCGCGGATGCCGTCCTCATCCACTCGAAAGCCTCGACCTTCGATGAGCTGAAGGATTTCGCGCAAACGTGGGACCGGGACTGTCCGCTTGTCGCCGTGCCCACCACCTACGCGAGCATTACCGCCGGAGACCTGTCCGCCGCGGGTTTCAAGCTCGTGATTTTCGCCAATCAAGCGTTACGCGCCGCCGTGAAGGCAATGCGCGAATCGTTGACCATTCTCAAACGCGAAGCCCGGCCCGCCGCGGTCGATGATCGCATCGCCACTTTGCCGGAGATCTACGAACTGGTTGGCGTTCCCGACCTACAAGCCAACGAGCAGAAATTCTTGCTGCCTGGTGGACACAATGTCACTGCGGTCATTATCGCGGCGGGGTTTGAAGAGGCGCTCATGCCACTTATCGAGGATCGTCCCAAGGCGATGCTAGAGATCAAAGGCAAGACGATCCTCGAACGTCAAGTGCAAGCGCTGAACGACTGTGGCGTCAAGGATGTTGTCGTCGTTCGTGGGTATCGCAAGGAGCAGATCAATCTGCCGAACATTCGCTACTACGACAATGATCGGTTCCGGGACACTGGCGAACTCGTCTCGCTCTTTCTGGCTGAGGCGGAGATGTCACGGCGGTTTTTGTTCCTGTATTCCGACATCATCTTCGACCCCGCCATTCTCGAAAAACTGCTGAAATCAGAAGCCGAGGTCAGCATCGTGGTGGATCGCGCGTGGGGAGATCATCCGCATTCGCAAGAAGAGGTGCACACCCGACAGCCGGACCTTGTGGTCACGCATCATCCACCACAAAAGGGATATCGCTTCCTGGCGATGAACGAAGGAACCACGCTCGCGCGTGTTGGTCGAGGTCTGTCAATCAACGAAGCGGACGGTGAATTTGTCGGCCTGGCGATGTTCTCGGAAGAAGGGGCGCGGCTCTTACGAACGGTGTACCATCAAAGTCAGCAACGCTTCCTCAATCAACGTTTCCACGAAGCCGAGTCGCTCGAAAAGGCGGCCTTCACCGACATCTTGCAAGAGATTATTGACTGCGGTGGCACCGTGGCGTCCGTGGATATTTACAAAGGCTGGCTCGAGATCGACACGTTCGAGGATTACCGCCGGGCGTGGGCGAAAGTGAAATAAGGATCGCAAATGGACCTGAACCATATTGATCGTCTCGTTCAAGACGAGTACCGCTTTTTCCTCCAAGAACAAAAGCACTGGAGTTTGACCGTCGCACCGCAAGACTTGGAACTCGTCGCGCATGCGCTCCGTGTACTGCTTCATGCGCGGACAACACCGGACTTTGTCGCCGACTATCTCGCGCTGGTGGACTGCCAGAATGCCGACGGCGGCTGGAGCCCCTACTCCGCCGATCAAGAAAGCACCGTCTGGGTCTCGGCCTTCTGTGGCTTGATGCTGATTCGTGGCAATCGCTTCCTGCGCAATGACCGGATCACCAAGTCCGTCCACCGCGCGATTGACTATTTTCTCGATACACAAAAAGGTGACGGTCGCTGGACCGATCCCCGCTGGGCCGACCTCGATACCACCAGTCATCCCGTTAGTTTTTTCAATGTGGTCAGGGCACTGAGCGAGTCACATCGTCATGCTGATGTGTTGCGCTCGTGGGAACATGGCGCGCGTTTCATCGTTGACCATCAGAGCCAAGACGGCGGATGGTATGACAACGACTTTCATCCGTCTGGTATTGAGATCACCGCGCATTTGATCCAGGACGCGCTGGTGGCGGATTTGGTGATTGACAACCGCGTCCCTGGTATCCGTGAATCGTGTGCCAAGGGAGCCGCCAAGCTGTATGAATGGCAAGCGCAAGACGGGTCGTGGGATGGAGAGAATGTTGACCATACGATGGACTGTACCCGTTCGCTGATGGTGGTCGCGCGCATTCTCAAGGACACGCGCGCCGAGGACATCATCACACGCGGCCTCCAGTGGGTACTCGCCAACAAGAATTCCCAAGGCTGGGGCGATTTTCCTGGCATGGAAACCAATCTAGAGCGCACCTGTGACGGACTCGATACCCTCCTCAAATATAAAGGATACCGCGATGGCGATCCTCGCGAGATCGTGCGGTTGTGGGGATACGTTCCCTAAAAGTCCAAAGTCCAAAGTCCAAGGTCTCGAGTTTTTCTACTGGCTACTGACTACTGACTACTTGCCTTTTGCTCCTGACTACTTCCCCACATGCCTGAAACCTGGACTGAAATCTGCCGCCTTGACGAACTCCCCGTTGGTGGCCGGAAACTCGTCAAACACAACGACCTCGAAGTCGCCCTCTTTAACATTGATGGCACGATCTACGCCATCAAGAATCGCTGCCCCCACCGGAGTGGTCCGCTGATTCGTGGGTTCATTGATCTAACTGGCGGTATCAAATGCCCCATGCACGGGTGGCGATTCGATTTGCGCGATGGCAGTAGTGAACGGCCCGCCACCGCCACCGTCTACCCCGTGAAGATAGACAATGACGGGGTCTATCTCCGTTTGCCGTGAAAGAATCCTTGGGAATAAACTGTCATCGGCTTACCTTTTAGCCAATGAGGAGGCTCCTCAGGTGAGTAATCGGACAGCGTTTGAAAACGAAGCGGTCCCCCACCTAGAATCGCTACTACGCACGGCGATCCGCATGAGCGGGGATCGTGCCCGTGCGGAAGATGCGGTCCAGGAGACGTATCTCCGCGCCTGGCGCTCGTTCCGCACCTATCAACCGGAGACCAACTGTCGTGCGTGGCTCTTTCGTATCCTCGTCAACGTCATCAAGAAAACAGCGGGGAAAAAACGCCATGACCCCCTCGCCGGAGCGGAGGAAGTCGAAACCTCAACAAAGGTCATCCCCCTCTTTCCCAATGCCGAGGGCGGAGACCGGCAGGACATTCAGGGCGCGCTAGATCAGCTCACCCCTGAGTTTCGTGATGTCTTGTGGCTCGTGATCGTGGAAGGCTTCGCGTACAAAGAGGCGGCCCAAATGCTTGACATCCCCATCGGCACCGTCATGTCGCGCCTCTATCGCGCACGACGAGAACTGCGTCGATTTTTGACAACCCCAGGTTCCCAAGAGAAAGAGAGGGCCTCTGGTCATGGACTGTAGAGAATATCAGAAATTGCTCAGCCCGTTTGTCGATAACGAACTGGGGGCCCACGACGCCTTCATGGTGGCGGAACATCTCGAAGTCTGCACCCCGTGCCATCGCGAGATGGAAACGCTCCGCCGCTTTGACGAACACCTGAAAACCTCTGGACGGTTGCCCATCGAGGACATGGACAGTCTCCGCCTTCGGATTCTCGACATGATCTCGCCCTGGGGATGGGCACGCCGGTGGCGCGGGCTTGGGGCCGCCGCCGCGGTGCTCATGTTCCTCGTTATTGGGCCACAAATCTTTTCCGCGCCGTCCGACCCGGAAACCGATGCGTTCAGTGCCTCGCTCATCAGTGAAGTGCAACTCAATATCAATCAGCCATTCTCGCTGTCATGGCTTGACCCGCAAAGCCTGCAAAACGTCCTACGGCAAGAAGGACTGAATGAAATCCCCAACCTCGCGCCAACGGGTTTCCATTTCGAGGGTGGCCGCGTGAGCAATCCGCTCAGCCGACCGTTCATTCAACTGGTGTACCGGAACAGCAGGGAGGAACTCTCGCTGTTCGTCTCGCGCCGTTGGGATCGCCCGTTCTCCGGGACCATCAAACGTGAGGGTTTCACCATCGTCCCACTCGGCATCCGCGCGGTGTTTCTCGTGACCCAAGATTCGCTGTCGAACTTTGTCGATATCCGCCAAGTCGCGGAAGAAGAAATCAACGCGCTTTCTAGTTAAGAGGCTTGAGAAGTTTCGGGTTCCGAGTTTCGAGTTCCCCCCTCCCCTCGCTGCTTCGTGCCAAAACCTCCCGCTGTCGGGAACGCCCCGTCTTGCCTTAGCAAGCCTGTTTGCTAGGCTGTGGCCGCATTCGACTAGAGGAAAGCCTGTCAGAAGCCTTTTAAGGGAGGGGTTTATGTCGCAGTATGTGGAAAGTGCGGAAGCGGCACAAGTTATTGAGAATCGCTCCCAACTCGTTGAGTATTTTTATCAGGCCGCCAAACCGCGCGAAGCCTGGCGTCTCGGCACTGAGTACGAGATGTGTGGCGTCTCCCGTCGTAGTGGCCGCGCGGCACGCTATTTTGGCAACCGCGGCATCGAACGCCTGCTCTTCCGCTTGGCGGACACAACCGGCTGGGAACCCATCGAAGAGGAAGGCCACGTCATCGCCCTGCGCGGCGAACGTGCCAACATTACCCTTGAACCCGGCTCCCAAGTCGAACTGTCCGGCGAACAATGCGAGACCATCCATTGCGCCGACATTGAGTTACGCACGCATCTCACGAACTTGCTCACCGCCGCCGACGCCCTCGACCTCACTTTCGTTAACCTCGGCGTGCAACCCATCAGCCCACTCAATGACATCCAGTGGATTCCCAAGACTCGCTATCAGTTCATGGCCCCCTACATGGCGCAAGTTGGCTCCCTCGGCCAACGCATGATGAAACAAACCTCTTCGATCCAAGTCAATTTTGATTTCAGCTCCGAAGCCGATGCGATGATGAAATTCCGTGTCGGCATGGGGCTCGTCCCGATCCTCGCCGCGATCTTCGCCAATTCTCCCATCTCCGATGGCGGTCTCAACAACTTCATGACCATGCGTGGGCATATCTGGACCGACACCGACCGCCGGCGCTCTGGCTTGTTGCCCTTCGCTTTTTCCGACCAGGCCAGCTTCGAGAAATATGCTGACTACGCGCTCAGCGTCCCGATGTACTTCATTGTCCGTCACGGCCACTGGATCGACATGACCGGCATTCCCTTCCACCGCTTCCTGACCGAAGGACATAACGGCGAGCGCGCCACCATCGAAGACTGGACGCTTCATCTCACCACCCTCTTCCCGGAAGTGCGCATCAAGAAATACCTGGAAATTCGCTGCATCGACCAACAACCGTATGACTTCATGCTCGCGGTGCCCGCGCTGTGCAAAGGCATTTTTTATGAGAACGACTGCCTGTGGGCGGCGTGGGACCTGGTGAAGAAATGGAGTTGGGAAGAGCGCGTGGAGTCCTACTTCGCGTCGCACCGCCAAGCGCTCGGCGCACGGGTCCAGGGCATCACGCTCCTCGATTTCGCCAAGGAACTCTTTGCCATCGCCTGGGACGGGCTGCAACGTCACAACAAGTGTAACGCCAAGGGCAAGAACGAAACCATCTATCTCGAACGCCTCCGCGAAGAACTCTGGCGCGGCCAATGCCCCGCCTACGGCGTCATCGAGAAGTGGATGGGCGAGTGGAATTACGACGAGCGCCGGCTGATTGAGGGCACGGCGTACCAATTACCACCACAAGAATGAAGCACTCACAGTGTCCACAGTGTCACACGGACAATCGCCAGGGCGCACGGTTCTGTCAATCGTGCGGCGGAAAACTCGACCAGCAGTGCCCCACCTGCGGTAATCGGAACACCCCAGCGGCAACCTTTTGTGACAACTGTGGCTCCCGCCTGAGTCGACAGTTATCAGCTCTTCGTCCTCAGTCCCCCTCCCCTCAGCCCCAATCGCCGGCATCCTACACCCTAGCACATCTAGCGGAACGGATTCTTGCCGAGCAGGCAACGCTCGCCGTTCAAGGAACCGCCGACGGCGAGCGCAAAACCATCACTGCCCTGTTCGCCGACATCAAAGGCTCAACTTCGCTGATCGAAGACCTTGATCCCGAAGAGGCGCGCGCCATCATTGATCCCACGCTCCAGATTATGATGAATGCCGTCCATCGCTACGACGGCTACGTCACCCAAGTGCTCGGCGATGGCATCTTCGCCCTGTTTGGCGCTCCGCTCGCGCATGAAGACCACCCACATCGCGCCATCTACGCGGCTTTACTCATGCAAGAAGAAGGGAAAAAACACGCCGAACGACTGCGCCGCGAGCAAGGCATCAATGTCCAAATTCGTGTCGGTATCAACACCGGCGAGGTCGTCGTGCGCTCCATCCGTAAAGATGACCTGCACACGGACTACACCCCCGTCGGCCACTCCACCCATTTGGCCGCGCGCATGGAAGGCCTCGCCACTCCGGGCTCCATTTTCGTCAGCGAGCATACACATCGGCTGACCGAAGGATACTTCGACTTCACCGCGCTTGGTCCGGCACTCCTCAAGGGCGTCAGCGACCCCGTCAACGTATATGAAGTCGTGGGGGTCGGCCCACTGCGGACCCGCTTACAAGTCGCCACCAAACGCGGGCTCGTCCGCTTCGTCGGACGACAAAGCGAACTCGACTCACTCCGCCGCGCGCTCGACCTCAGCAAAAACGGCCACGGCCAGATTGTCAGTGTCATGGGTGAGCCAGGAGTCGGCAAGTCACGACTCTTCCACGAGTTCAAGCTCATCGCCCAACAAGGCTGTTTGCTCCTCGAAACTTTCTCCGTGTCACATGGCAAAGCCTACCCCTATCTGCCGCTCATCGACTTGCTCAAGAACTATTTTCAGATCACCACGGGTGATGAGGAGCGACGGCGACGAGAAAAAATCACGGGGAAAGTGCTCACCCTGGATCGCGGACTGGAGGACACGCTCCCTTATCTCTTCACGTTGTTAGGCGTGGTTGAGCCAACCGCGACCATCGCCCAGATGGACGCGCACATTCGCAAGCGGCGCACCCTGGACGCGATCAAGCGGTTGCTCGTACGCGAAAGCCTCAATCAACCACTGATCGTGATCTTCGAGGATTTGCATTGGCTCGACGCGGAGACCCAGGCGTTCCTCAGCTTGTTCAGCGACAGTATCGCCACCGCGAAAATCCTGCTGCTGACGAACTACCGTCCGGAGTATCAGCACGAGTGGGGCAACAAATTATTCTTTTCCCAGGTGCGGCTCGACCCATTACGCCAAGCCGACGCGGAGGAGATGCTCACCGCGCTCCTGGGCGATACCGGTGGGACCGCCGCCTCGCTTCACGACCTGCGACAGCTCATCCTGGAAAAAACCGACGGCAATCCGTTCTTCATGGAAGAGATCGTGCAAGAGTTGCGGGAACAAGGGTTTCTTGCCGTTGGGACCTCCACGGCAGTCACGATGCCCACGGAACTCCGCTTGCCACCAACCGTGCAGGGCATCTTGGCCGCGCGCATTGATCGCCTCCCAACACGGGAGAAGGCATTCCTACAAATGTTGTCGGTGCTTGGCGAGGAAATGCCCCTCAGTCTGATTCGACAGGTATCGGGAGCCACCGACGATGACTTGCACCGCGCGCTCGCGCACCTGCAAACGGCGGAGTTCATCCACGAGCGTCCCGCGTTTCCCGAACCGGAATATACCTTCAAGCATGCCCTGACCCAGGAAGTCGCGTACAATTCACTGCTCATCGAGCGTCGCAAGGTGCTCCATGAACGCACGGCGCGGATCATCGAGTCGCTGTTCGCCACCAACCGCGAGGACTATTACGAAACCCTGGCGCATCACTATCGGTGCAGCGGCAACACGGAAAAAGCGATTGAGTACCTCCATCTCGCCGGTCAACAGGCGGTTCGCCGCTCGGCCACCGCCGACGCGATCACCTTTCTCACTTCGGCCTTGGACTTACTGGACACCTTACCGGACACGCCAGATCGCGCGCGACACGAACTCACACTGCAACTCGCGCTCGGCCCCGCCTTCAATATGACCAAGGGGTTTGGTTCCTCGGAAATGGGGCAGACCTACAGCCGCGCGCGCGAGCTCTGCGCGCGGGTTGGAGACAGGGTGCTGCTGTTCGCGACACTCATGGGGTTACGAGTCTTTCACACCGCGCGGGGACAGCATCAAGCGGCCCGTGCGTTGGGGGAAGAACTCGTCCACCTCGCGGAGGAGGCCGCCGACCCCGCGCTGCTGGTCGCCGCTCACTACGCCATTGTCCCGTCGCTCTATTACCTGGGCGAGTTCTCCTCCGTACTGACACACTGTGAGCAAAGCCTCAGCCGTTACGATCGCGCGCAACATGACGAACAGATTCTCTCGTATGGACAGTCCTACGCCGTGATGACGCTGTGTTATGCGGCGTATACGCGCTACATGCTCGGCTTCCCGGATCAAGCCGTGCAAAAGGTCCACGAGGCGCTACGCCTCGCCCAGGAACTGGCGCACCCGCTCAGTTATACCCAGGCACTCATCTCGGCAGCCACGATTCATCTCTTCTTGCACCGGAGTCAGGAGGCCCATGTCTTCGCGGAGTCGCTCATCATGCTCGCGGAAGAGCACGGCATCCCGCAGCAAATCTCGACCGGCACGGCGCTGCGCGGCTGGGCGATGAGTCAACAGGGACAGGGGGCGCGGGGCATTGAGCATCTACAGCGTGGGCTCGCGTTGACACGCGAGACGGGAACGCAAATCTGGCGGACCGCGTATCTCGCGCAATTAGCGGACGCCTACGGACAAATCGGCGACCCGGACGAGGGACTGCACAGCGCGCGGGAAGCCCTCGCCGAAGTGGAACGGATGCAAGAGCGAATGTACGAGGCGGAGATTCATCGGATCAGGGGCATGCTAACGCTGCAAGAGTTGCGAGTTTCGGGTTGCGAGTTTCGAGTTCCTCCTAGCCCCCAGCCCCTAACACCCAACACCCAAGAAGCGGAGGAATGTTTTCTCAAAGCCATCGACATCGCACGGCAGCAACAAGCGAAATCACTCGAACTGCGCGCGACCATGAGCCTCGCGCGGCTGTGGCACCAGCAAGGCAAGCATCGCGAAGCACGCGATGCGCTGTCCATGATCTACAACTGGTTCACAGAAGGGTTTGAGACGAAGGACTTGCGGGAGGCGAAAGCGCTGATTGAAGAATTGAGAGATTGGGCCATCGCA
Source organism: Deltaproteobacteria bacterium (assembly GCA_013140885.1). Lineage (GTDB taxonomy): Bacteria > Desulfobacterota > Binatia > Bin18 > Bin18 > JABFSC01. Next base: position 10,738 of record JABFSC010000062.1, read on the forward strand.
TCATCGGGCAATTGAACGATTGGGCGATTGAACAATTGTTTTCCGCAATGACCCGCAGACTCCACGATATTGGTGCGGGACTATGCCTCTTCCAGCCACCACCGGCTCATGTCGAGCTCAATTGCCTCGAAGGGCTCCGCGCGCGCGGCTTCCGCCCCAACGTGAGAACTGGCGACCACCCATTGTTGACCTTCCAGCCGATAGACCTCCAACGTTTGCAAACTGGGGTGGACAAGCCACAGGTGCCTGACCCCTTCGCGGGCGTAGATCGGCATCTTTCGTATCCGATCAACACGCGCGGTCCCACGCGATACCACTTCACACACCCAATCCGGTGCCAATGTACTATATGGCTCGTCCATGAGAACCGGCATCCGCTCTCGTCGCCACCCCGCAAGATCGGGAACCAGAATATCCGCTCCCAGGTGGAGTTCTGGCTCAAAGAGAATCCACCACCCCCCTACGCCACCAGGGCCACCGAGTCGTCGATCAAAGGGATCAATCTCCCCTCTGATGACAGAGGTTGCCCGTGCATGTGGAAACGCCGGGCGTGGCGACGTGATGAGTTCTCCGTCAAGAATCTCAGCAACCAGAATATCGGGAACCTTCAGCAAATCCTCGTAGGTGGCCTGACGTTGTGCGGTGTTCATGAGCAGGACCATAGCACGGCGGTTTTAAGGGAAAAAGGCAAAGAAACGGTCGGAGGATTCACGGGCGCCCGTACCCGTTAGCGCTTCGCAGGGAGCTCCTGTATCCACCCGTCTCGCCCGCGTTTCCGTCCCGCGCGATGGCGAGGATCAAACGTATTTCTCGATGGCTCAAGGTCGGTTTCGGAGTCGTCATCTGGCTCCACGGAGGATGGGGGTTCAGAGAAACGACGGCTCTTCGTGCGAGGGGCTCGAGTGTCCGGCGCCCGAAGAAAAATCTGCGTGAAGAAGTAAGAACCCGTGTCCGAGCGAGCGACCCCAATACCCGTCAGGGTAAAGTCCCCTTCCATATTGCGCCGATGCCCAGCACTCTTGAGCCAACCCCGTACCGTGACCTCCGCGGTACGAGACGTCGCCGAGTTATTCATGGCCACGTTCTCCGCGAAGCCGTTGAACTCCATCCTCCGCGATAACGCGGCGCGACGCTCTTCCGCTCCGTCATGGTCCACACTCCCTCGGCCACCAGCCATCTCCTGGCTGTGACGCCGCGCGTGGCGCGCAATCTCGCCGTCATACGCGAGTGGTCGCAAGCCAAGATCCTGGCGATGCTCGTTCACCAGCGCGTGGACCTCTCGTTCCAGTGCGGTCAGAGAAGTCTCGTTCGCAAGACAGGGTAAGGTGAAAGCGAGACTTCCCCAACACGCCAATCCTACACAAAGGAGCAGGAAGAAAACTGGTTGACACCGTGGAACGAAGTCGGGCGTTCCGCTCTTGGATGACATGAGGCCACGACCTCCTCTTTTTCTAGATTACGAACACCGATAGCGGAGCCACACAATGCCATCGGCACGCTGTTCCATCGCCAGTAGCGTCAACCGCACCGATGAGTGCGGTCCTACCGTTTGGGCCACCGTATCAAACAGCGTCGGGGTTCCGTTCGTTCCATCGGCGATCGGCGCGATCAGGAGACTGATTTCGTCAATGAGACCCGCTCGCAGCATGCTGCCATTGATCTTTCCTCCTCCTTCGAGCAGCAACGTTTTCACCCGCAGCGTATCAGCGATCTTGGCGAGCGCCGTGGGAAAATCAATCGACTGGGTGCCCGCGAAGAGGTACGACACCTGTTGTGCTTGCAGATAGGCGAGATACGCAGCCGCGACTTGTTCCGTGAGCACGGCTACAACATGGTCGCCATCAATTGCATTGGTGTGCCAATACAACTTGCCGCTCGGATCGATGGCAATGGCGTAGGGTGCCCGCGTGTGCGGAGCAAGAAAATCCGTTGTGGCCACCAAGCCAGACGAGGATATCGGCGTTGTCGGAGCGGTCCCGCGTGCGTAGCCAGACATGGTGATGCGCCCACACATCCACGCATCAGCCTGATAGGTCGCCGCCGTGCGTTCGTATTCCGCACGTCCTTCAGGACTCAGGTTCCAGCCCGACGTCGCAATGCGCCCGTCTATCGACGCGACCATGTGACAGATCACATAAGGTTTGTTCATCATCACCTCATTTTCCGTGTCGTTCGCCGAGGAACAGTAGCGAAGGCGGATTGGAGCCGCAACCGGGCGCTGGCTCCACGGGCGCTGGCTCCACACTTGGTCAGTGCCCATTTGGTCATTGACCATTGGTTTTGGAGATGGGATGCTGCGGCCACAACCCTCCCTGACACGGTCTGTTCGTCATGCCGGTCACCAGCGCGAGGGCTGACAATACACAAGGAGGTGTTCCCATGATCCACGAATGGCGGACTTACGAAGCGATGCCAGGCAAGGTAGCGGCCCTCAGTACCCATCTCGAAGTCGCGGCGGGCCTGTTCACGAAACACGGCCTCGGTGTGGTGGGCTTTTGGACCGAGGATGTCGGCACGGGTGGACAGATCACGTATATGTGGACCTACGCGAGCTTTGAGGAGCGACAGAAGAAGCTCGCCGCGTTCGCGTCGGACGATGCCTGGAAGAAGCAAGTGGCGGAGGAGACGGCGAAGGAAGGGGTCATCGTCGCCCGTATTCACAACACCATGCTGCAATCAACGCCCTACTCGCCGGAACCGCGGCTCAAGGGGAGAGTTCAAGAGTGGCGCATCTACGACGCGGTGCCAGGGAAACTGCCCGACCTTCACAATCGGTTCGCCAACCATACCTTGAAACTCTTTGAGAAACACGGGATGGAAAACATCGGCTACTGGACCGAGGTCTTCGGCACGAGCAATCGGCTGGTCTACATGCTCGGCTATCCCAGCTTGGGCGACCGCGAAAAGAGCTGGGCCTCGTTCATGAAGGACCCTGACTGGTTGCAAGCGCGGGCGGAGTCGGAGAAGAACGGCACGCTAGTGGCGAAGGTCACCAACCGCATGCTGCGCCCCACGAGCTATTCACCAAAAGGGTAAAGGTGCGGTGCGCTGACACCTTCTCGGATCAATTGCCACGTTCACGGTTAAGGAGGGAATGATGACACAAAGTGACATGGACGCCACCACCCCAAAGTATTTGCGCAACAAATACGCCATCGTCGGGGTGGGGGAGACGACCTATCGACGCGGGTCCCAAGAATCCACTCGCAATCTCGCGACCTGGGCGATCAACAACGCCCTGGATGATGCCGGTCTTGAAGCGGCGGATATCGACGGCATGCTGTCCTACTCCGGCAACGACTCGACCATGTCGCCGTTCGTGGCCGGGGATCTTGGCATCCGGCTCAACTTCTATATGGACGTGCATGGCGGCGGCTCCAGCACCGAAGCGCTCATTGGTATCGCCATGGGGGTTATCGAAGCCGGGATGTGTAAGACGGTCGCTATCTTCCGGTCCATGAACGGCTTCACGCAAGTGCGCATTGGCGGCACCGGCGCGCGCTCCGCCGCGCCGATCACTGGCGACCAAGTACACATGCGCGCGTATGGCTGGCAGAGCGCTGGTCAGATGTTCGCCCCGACGTTCTTGCGCCACATGTATGACTACGGCACGACCTCCGAGCAGGTCGCGCACGTCAAGATGACGCACAGTAAGCACGCCTCCAACAATCCCAAGGCGTTCTACAAGACCCGCTACACGGTCGAGGATGTGCTCAACTCGCGCATCATCTGCAAGCCGCTGCACCTGCTCGACTGCTGCGTGGAGACGGATAACGCGACCTGCATCATCGTCACACGCGCCGAGCGCGCCAAGGATATGAAGCAGCCGCTGGTGCAAATCCGTTCCGTGGTGGGGCGCTGCTGCAAACCACGTATCGACATGCACTATCAGCATGGCCCGATCTCGACAGTCGCGGGGCATTACGCCAAGGACATTCTTTGGCCCAATGCTGGCGTGGGGCCGGAGGAGATCGACCTGACGGGCTCTTACGATGCGTTCACCTTCACCACCATGCTCCAGCTTGAGGACACGGTTTCTGCAAGAAGGGTGAAGGCGGTCAGTACGTGTCGAGTGGCATCATCGCACTCGGCGGCAAACGGCCAAACAATACCTCCGGCGGCCATCTCTGCGAGGGGTACACGCACGGGATGAATATGGTCATCGAGAACGTGCGGCAGTTGCGCGGCAACGTGGACGACTCCTGTCCAATGGGACCCAACGGCAAGCGCCAGCATACATACGACTACCGCGAAGGCGGATGTCGTCAGGTGAAAGATGCGGAGCTGAGCGCGAATCTGGGCTGGGCGATGCCCGGCACCGGGTCGGCCATGGTAATGCAACGCGGATAATGCCTACACCTACGGGAGGAATGACAGATGCTACAAGGCGACTATCTCGGCATGCGATTGACCATCGAAGACGTTGACAAGGAAAACATAGCCTTCTTTCAGCACTGCGCCCGGGGCGATTTTCGGCTGCAAAAGGGCAAGAAATCGGGGCTGTTCCGTTATCCCCCAACCACCGCGTGTCCGTGGACGCGGGATCGGGAGTATGAGTGGGTGAGCGTGGAGGGAAAAGGGACGGTCCACTCCTATGCGGAGGTGCACCACGCCATCCAGCCCGCCTTCCGCGCGCACGTGCCCTACATGATCTTGCTGGTCGATCTCGACACCCAGAAAGGGCAACCGAGCGAGCACGAAGCCCTGCGCGTGGTGGGCAATCTCTTGACCGCCACTGGGGAGTTCGCTCCACCAGACATGATCAAGCAGGTAGGAATCGGCACGCGCGTGCGCATGGTCTTCAAACAGGTAAGCGAGGGGTTCGCGCTGCCGCACTGGACGATTGACGAGACGGCAACACAGCCCGCCACTCCCTGGCGCTATCCGCAAGAGTGAGAAGTGAGAGCGGTGCGACAACCGACGCCGGAACATTGAACATTGAACGTGCAAGGAGGGAAACGTGATGACAACCAAGAGTATCGAAACCCAGTTGCAGGAAGTCCTTGATCGCGAAGCGATTCGGACCTTACCCGTGCGCTATTGTCACTGCGTGTGGCAAAAGGACTTGGACGGCTATGTGGACCTCTTTACCGAGGATGGTTCCATCTCCATGAATGATCCCATCCTTCCTCACACCCAAGGCCGAGCGGCCCTGCGGAAAATGATCGCGGATGGGCTGGACACGATGAAGCCCCGCCCGTTCATTCACAACCATGTGGTCGAACTACAGGGGCCAGAGAAGGCGACCGGCACCTGTTATATCGAGGTCCGCCTGTTCCGCGACGGCAAGAAATGGGAGATCGCAGGCTGGTATAATGATGAGTACGCCAAGGTGGGCGAGGAGTGGAAATTCAAGTCGCGCCGCATCACCATCGATTCCTCCGCGCCTATAAGCGAGCACTCGTAACCGCGAGTGAATCAGCACAGCGGCGCGGCGCGAAAAAGCCCGTCAAGATATCACTGTATGCTGGTCCTTGAACCACATCTCGCGTTCGAGGACCAGCACACGCGCCGTGTGCTGGTGTCTTACGCATGAGTTGCTTGACGGTTTTCCTTTCACAAAGAACTATCTTCCTCACTGACCCGCTGGCTCAAGGAACAGCCCAATGTCGCACGTCGTGATTATCGGCGGTGGATTTGGCGGACTGTACGCCGCTCGCTCGCTCAAGTATGCCCCGGTCCAAGTCACGCTGATTGATCGTCGCAATTTTCATCTTTTTCAACCGCTCCTCTATCAAGTGGCAACCGGCTGGCTATCGCCCGCGGACATCGCTTCGCCTCTGCGCGCGGTGCTGAAACGTCAGCGCAATGTCCACGTGCTGCTCGCGGAAGCCACCGATATCGACACGACCAATCGGCGCGTTCTCCTCAAGGACGGAGAGGTGGCTTACGAAACCCTCATTGTCGCCACCGGTGCGCGGCACCACTATTTCGGTCACGCCCAGTGGGAACCATTTGCTCCGGGCCTCAAGACCATCGAAGATGCCACGGAAATCCGTCGGCGCATCTTGCTAGCCTTTGAAGCCGCCGAGCGTGAGTCCGATCCTGAACGAGTACGAAGCTGGTTGACGTTCGTCATTGTGGGCGGCGGGCCAACAGGTGTGGAACTCGCTGGAACGTTGGGAGAGCTGACCAAGGACACCCTGCGATATAACTTCCGTCACATCAATCCGGCGGAATCACGCATTCTTCTGGTGGAGGGCACTGACCGGATTCTTCCGGCGTACCCGGCGGACCTCTCCGCCAAAGCCACGGCGGCATTAGCACGTCTGGGAGTGAGTGTCCGCACTGGAGCAACGGTCACCGACGTGCAAGCAGAGGCTGTTACCCTACGCGGCGACAAACAGAGTGAACATATCGCAACGCGCACGGTGGTATGGGCGGCTGGCGTGCAAGCGTCTCCACTCGGACGCATTCTCGCGACTGCTACGGGTGCTGAGCTTGATCGTGTAGGGCGAGTCATGGTCGCGCCAGACCTGAGAGTCCCTGGCCATCCTGACCTCTTCGTCATTGGCGACCTCGCTCATTACCGGAATCAGCATGGGCAACCACTCCCTGGGGTCGCGCCGGTGGCGATGCAACAGGGGCATTATGTCGCTGAGGTGATTCGTCACCGCTTGCGTGGGCAACCACCGCCGCCGTTCCAGTACCATGATCGTGGCAACATGGCGATTGTGGGGCGCGCCGAAGCCGTGGCTGATATTCAGGGATGGCACTTCTCCGGCTTGCTCGCGTGGTTAGCTTGGCTCTTCATCCACCTCATCCATCTCGTCGAATTCGAGAATCGCCTTCTCGTCGTCATCCAATGGGCGTGGAATTATTGTACCCGCAACCGCGGTGCGCGATTGATTACAGGAGAGCCCTCTTCTCCACGAAAGTCACCGTGACGCAATAAACACAAAGGCAGGATCAGTCTCTTTGGCGGGTTTACCGTTCTCACGTATCGCTCCCGCGCTCGTGAAGCCACTTTGTAACAGAAGCTTAGGAAGCCAGCAGGTCATACATTTCCGCGACCAAGCCCGTATAGAATTGTGAGGGTTGCATGAGGCTCGATAATCGCGCCCATTCTGGTGGACCCTACGTCAAGGCCGACTCCTTTTCGAGCACGACCACCGGAATCTCACGCTTAGTTTTTCGAGTGTGAACCGATCCCACTGATTGTCGCGGTTTGAGCGTCAGCTCGATTATGACCTCTCTCCTTTGCCAGCATGGTCACCGCGACAAGCGTATCACCACATCTACGG
>JABFSC010000472.1 GCA_013140885.1 Deltaproteobacteria bacterium
GGGGCGGGCCCCCGGGTCCGACGCGGAACCTCCTATGTCCCACATTGACACGACACGGAAGTAACATGCTACACGATTCCGCGATTATTGAGGTGGAGAAGCTGACGCGCCGCTTTGACAGCTTCACGGCGGTGGACCAGGTCAGTTTTCATGTGGAGCGCGGCGAGATTTTTGGCTTTCTCGGTGGTAACGGCTCCGGAAAGTCCACGACGATCCGTATCCTCTGTGGCCTCCTCGCGCCGACGGAAGGCACGGCCCGCGTGGCTGGTCTCGATGTCGGGACGCACGCGGAACGGATTCGCACTCACATTGGCTATATGTCCCAGAAAGTGTCGCTCTACGCCAATCTGACCGTGCGTGAAAACCTGCTCTTCTTTGGTGGCCTCTATAGTCTCACCACTCAGCAAATCGCCGCCCGCCAGGCGCTGTTGTTCCCCCGATTGGGATTGTCGGGCCATGACAATATGTTGATTCGCGAGCTGTCCGCTGGGGTGAAGCAGCGCGTCGCGTTGGTGAACGCGCTGCTGCATGACCCGGAAATCGTGTTCCTGGACGAACCCACCGCTGGCGTTGATGTCCTCAACCGCCACACGTTTTGGGACCTGATTCGCGAGCTGGCCGCCGAGGGGAAGACGCTCTTCGTCACGACCCATTATCTCGACGAAATGGAATACGCCGCGCATGTCGGCTTCATTGATGCTGGCAAGCTGATTGGTTTCGATACCCCCCTGGGGCTCAAGATGACGTTCGCTGGCGGATACCCCATCGTGGTCCGCCATGATGTTCCGGCCACGCTCGCACGCGCCGAGGCCTCCCTCCGGGCGGCGGGCTATACCGCCATCACAATGCGTGAAGCCCCTCGCGGAACGGTTCGCCTGCTTCTGCGCGATGCCACCGCTGGGACGCTGGAGCGGTTGCGGCACGAGCTGCGCGCGATTGATCCGACACTCGATTTCACCAGCGACTTACCCTCGATTGAAACGATCTTCGCGGGCATGATTCGCCAGCGGCAAACCCCGGCGACGAGTGTGTCATGACGCGGCTACGCATCAAGCTCAATCGGTTGCGGACGCTCCTCTGGCGTGAGTTTATCGAACTGCGACGCGATCAGTTCACCTTGCGCATCATCATCCTGATTCCGGTCCTGCAACTCACGCTGATGGCGTATGCCATCACCACCGACTTTGACCACCTGCCGCTCTGCGTGTTGGACCGAGCCCGGACCCAAGAGACCCGCCAATTCGTGAGTGACATCGCCGCCACCGGGTATTTTTCCATCACGCCACTCTCGGATGCGGATGAAGTGAGCGCCTTCTTTGGGCAGGAACATTGTCGCGCGGCGCTGCTCATTCCCGCCGATTTCAGCGAACTCATCGCCAACCACAAAGAGGTCCGTCTGGGCTTATTGCTTGATGCGGCGGACACTACGTTAGCGACCAGCGCCGAGGGGTTTCTCACGGCCATCGCCCGCACGTTTTACACGCATACCCGCTTGGAGCGGACGCCGCTCACCGCAAGAAACTTGCGGCCAGAAGCGACTGGGGTAGTGACGCCGATCCGACGGGTGCTGTTCAATCCGACGCTCTCTGGCACGGCGTACACGCTGCCGGGCTTGCTGGGCATGATCTGTCTGTTCCTGACGGTGTTCATCACCGCCATTGCCCTGGTGCGGGAGCGTGAGACCGGGACGTTGGAGCAACTGCTGGTGACGCCGGTGACCTCGACCGAAGTCGTGCTTGGCAAAATTCTGCCTTTTGGGATGGTCGCGATGGGTGCGGTGATGGCGTGTATCGCCGCGGGGTGGCTGCTGTTCGATCTGGTCCCGGTGGGGAGTACGGTACTGCTGTTGGCGGTCACCCCGATTTTTTTGTTGATCGGGTTAGCTCAAGGGCTGCTCATTTCGGGTTTGGCGCGGTCGTCGGTCGATGCGGTGGAGCGCAGTGTCCTCACCATGGTGCCACAGATGATGCTCTCGGATTACATCTTCCCGCTCGCGCAGATGGGCCAGCCGTTTCGCACGATTGGGGAGTTGTTTCCGTTGACTCATTATATTCGAGTGACTCGTGGGATTTATCTCAAGGGGCAAGGATTCGTGGAACTCTGGCCTGAAATCGCGATTCTCTGTGTGTTCCTCGCGCTCTTGATCACCGGAGCCTCGCGAGCGATTAAGAAACAAGGGTGAGGGGCAATGAAGAATGAAGAATGAAAAACCAATCCCCGAACCCTGACCCCTGTCCCCCGAATTGCTATGCGACTACGAAACATTCTGGCTGTCACCCGCAAAGAGGCGCGGGTCGCGCGACATGATCACGGACTGCTGGCCGCGATCCTGATCCAGCCTATTCTCTATTTGCTCTTGTTTGGCCTGGCGATCACGAATGAAGTCACTAACGCGGAGTGGGTGGTGTATGACCAGTCTCACACCGACCTGTCGCGGCGGTTGGTGCACGACCTTGCTTCGCTGACCGCGCTCCGCGAACCTCGGTATGTGCGCAATGAGGACGAGGTGGTGGATTTTCTCCGTCGCCACGATGGTCTTGTCGGTATCATCATCCCGTGGAACTTCGACGAAAAACTCCGGCGCGGGCAGGAGTCGCCTATCCAAGTGTTGCTCAATGGCGCGCAGACCGGGAGCGCGCTGCGGCTGGCCAACTATATCAACCAAGCCTCTGCCGCGTTTTCACTGACCGAGTTGCCCACACGCGACCGCGCCGAGCAGCGCATCTCGACTCCCCGTGTGACACTGGAAAAACGGTATTGGTATAACCCGCGGCTGCAAGACCGGATTGGCTTGCTCGCGGCCATGCCGTCCAATCTGCTGACGCAGGTCTGCCTCATGTTAGCCGCGGTCGCCCTCGTGCTTGAACGGGAACGTGGGACCTTCGAGCAATTGCTCGCCACGCCACTGTCACTGGCGGAGATCATGCTGGGGAAGATTCTCCCCTACGTTGGAGTGGGCTTTATCGCGCTCACCATGATGATGACTGGCAATTATTTGCTCTACGGGATTGCCGTGAAAGGGAGCCTGGTGTTGCTGTACGGCGTCGCGCTGGTCTTCATGCTGGCGACCATGTCGTTTGGCATTTTCCTGTCATCCTGGGCGCGGAACGTGCAGCAGGCGATCTTTCTGGGGTTCTTTGTCATGTTTCCGTCGGTGATCGTGACGGGCATCCTGGTTCCGACGGACAACTATCCGGCGTTTGTCAGCTTTCTGTCGCATTGCTTACCGGCGCGCTATTTCGCCCATGCTCTGCGCGCCATCACGCTCAAAGGCGCGGGACTGGCGGAAGTCAGTACCGATTTGCTGTTTCTTAGTGGCTTCTTTGTCATCTCATTAGCGGCGGCGGTGCGCGTGACCAAGGCAAAGCTGGGATGAGGATCATCTTCACACCGCTCGCGCCACCGTAAACACATCCACCGCGCGCGCCTCGGCGTGGAGCAGGGCCTTGGTGCATTCCGTCACCGTCGCGCCAGAGGTGTAGACGTCATCAACCAGCAGCACTTGCCGGTGCTGAACGTGTTCGGGTTTGGGAACGGAAAAGGCCCCCTTCACATTCTCCAGCCGTTCCTTCTCCGTCAGTTGGACCTGTGGCACGGTGGGGCGTGAGCGGGCCAAAAGAAATGGGTCAACGCGGATTTGATGAGCATGGCCAATGGCGCGTGATAACAGGAGCGATTGATTGAACCCGCGCCAGCGTAAGCGGTCCAGATGCAACGGCACAGGGATGATGACATCGTAGTGCGTCGCGCCGAATGGAAAATGGGTCGCCGCGAGGTGCGCCAAGAGTTTCCCAACACCGAGGTTGCGCTGATACTTAAACTGTTGAATGGCCGCACTGACCGGCTGGAGCGCACCCGCGCCATATTCGTAATGCGCCCAGGCGCGCGCATGGCGGAACAGGGGTGGAACTTTGTGACACAGTCCGCATTCATGATCCAGACTGCTCTGTGGAGAAAAAGGAATGCCACAGCGCAAACAGAGCGGAGACGTGATGGGCTTCACGGCGCGGGCGCAGTCTCGACAAAAAGGCTCGTCCGTATGAACGAATGCCTGGCATCCCAGGCAGCGTGGTGGGTAGAGCAGCGACACGACGGCATCAAGCACTCTTCGCACAGCCCTGCTATAGCCAGTCGCCGAACCGCGCGCAATGCGTGCCGCGATTAAGATTTCGTGGTGGGCACCGATACTATAAGCAACACCCGCTTCGGATTTGGAGGGTCATGGTATGAAAGAATTTTTTCAAGGTCTTGTTTTGGGGGCAGTGGTCATGTATGGGTACGTGCACCAAGGGACCGATTTTCTTGCTCCTTTTAAGGATTGGTACAACGGAACCACACCACAGATCGAGAACAACCCCAGGAAGAAAGCGGCGGACAAACTGATCAACGGCTTTTTCTTCCCGCGTGATCTGGAGCGCGAGAAGACGGCCCGCGGGTAGTGCTCCTCGCTTCTCTTCGTACAATTCGTCATGCCAGTGGGGGGTGGCTACGCAAGCCACCCCCCACTGTGTTTCTGACTCAGACCGGAAAGAGGAACGTCATGGAACTGCCGATTCGTAAACGACTACGAGACGAACTCGAAACCTTGCGGTATGAATTGACCGTGCTGGTCCCCAAGGCGCTGCAAGAAGCGGCGGCGCAAGGCGACCTCAGTGAGAATGCCGAGTACGAATCGGCGCGGGCGCGGCAAGACTTTCTGCGGGCCCGCGTCAGGCAACTTGAGGAGCGGGTGCGCGAAATCGCCATGTATGATTTCTCCAATATCCCGCACGATATGGTCGCGTACGGCAGCCGGGTCAAACTTGAAGATGTGAACAGCGGACAAGTGGCGGAGTATCAAGTCGTCTTTCCAGAAGAAGTGGATCCCAATGCCGGGCATGTCTCGTTGAATTCCCCTATCGGCCAAGCCCTGTTGCGGAAAGAAGTGGGCGATGAGGTCGAGGTGATTACGCCGCAGGGGAAGCGCACCTATCAGATTCTCAAATTGCAGACGCTCCACGACCTGACGGAAAAGGCGGGCGCGTCATAATTCACGCGACGCCCACCGGCGGGCCTCTTGCGTGTTGGCGTCGAATTGTCTAGTTGTGCGGTGGGAGTCAAGATGAGTGGGCGGTTGGCCCACTTTTTTTTTCCGAAATGCGACCCGAGGTTCAGGATATTATTCAACGAATTGAAACCCTGACAACTCCATTGATTGCGGAAGCAGGGATTGAGCTGTGGGGGATCGACTTCCGTCCAGAGCTTGGTCGATGGGTGCTCCGGCTCGCGCTTGACCGCGAGAGCGGCGTCTCCCTTGATGAATTGACCCGGGTCCATCGCGAACTCAACGACATCCTGGATGCCCACGACCTCATTCCTTGGCGCTATACCCTGGAAGTCTCCTCGCCTGGCATTAACCGATCACTCCTGCGTCCCGCCCATTACCACCGGTTTCGTGGT
>JABFSC010000656.1 GCA_013140885.1 Deltaproteobacteria bacterium
AATGAGACAATCGGAAACATCGCGAGGGGATCGCGTTGTTTCTGGGGAGCCGGTGCGATGGTAGCCTGTGACATCGGCGGCATTCTAGCGAGTGAAGGGCGGAGCCGCAAGAAAGTCCGCATGCGAGTAACCTGCCTTGCCTGCGAAGCGGGAAAAGGAGTATAGTCCGGCCACCATGTTTGGATTTGGCATTGGCGAACTGATTCTCATCCTGCTGATTGTGCTCGTGGTGTTCGGCGCGAACAAACTTCCCGGCATTGGTGAGGGACTCGGCAAAGGCATCCTGAATTTCCGCAAGGCGATCAAGAGTCCTGATTCCATTGATGTGACCCCGGAGAAAAAAGCCGACGAACAGACGAACGAGAAGCGTTAATTCGGCGTTCTGAATTGCACGGTCAGCACCCGGCCCCCGAGTTCGGTGACGGTCGCGGGGGGATTCACAAACACAATCAGAAAACTGATCGATTGCCCGCTGGCGACGGCGAACTGTTTGGGCGGCGCGAGCCGCTGAAGAATGCCAATTTCGCGGGTGGTGAGATTGGAGAGCGTCTCGACCGCCGTTTCCGTGCCACAGAAGGTCTGTTGCTGGCCAAGCACTTTGCCCGTGGAGTCATAGAGGGTCCCCTCAATCTGAATGATGGAAGCCGGGACTGGGGCGGTATTCGTGGCTTTGCCAGCAATGGCCAAGATTCGTTTACTATCCTTGGTAACCGCGAGGCTACTCTTGAGATCGGATAGGGTAATGTGCTGGGCGGAGAACTGGCTCGCAATAAAGCGTGGCCCGATCAGCGGCAAGCGCGCCAGGATGGCCTCCGTGCTCTCAATGTTCAGACGGCCATAGAGACTCAAGAACGTGTAAGCTAGCAGCAGACTGCCCAAGAACACGAAAATAACCTTTAGTGATAGCGTGGGTTCCTCGCCGGGCTGAACCTGCTTCCGAGAAGGAGCGGGCTCTCGTGCGGGAGGCTCTGGTCTCATGTAAATGCGGGGTTTAGTTGGAGAAGGACCTGACGGAATCGGCGGCTTTTCTTCTTGTTTTCCTTCCTCTTCTCCTGTGAAGGAGAACCCCTCTTCCTCATCCTCGAAGAAGTCCGACTGGGGCTGAACAGTCGGCTGCACGGGAGGGGCCAAGCCGAGCATCCCGGTTTGGGGTGCTGGTGTGCGTGCCGTGGTCCGAGCTGGGGGGCTTGGCGCGAGTTGATGCGGCACTGGTGGCGGCACGACGAATGGTTCGTCTTGGTCCGCATCGTCGTCGGTCCGAAGAATGTCCACGGGGAACTGACCTTCGGATTCTGGCTGCGGGAGGCCATTGAACAATTCCGGCGCGCAGGGAAAAACCTCGCGACAGCGGTCCTGGGTACATTCAAAGAGGGTGCTCTCATTGAGTGTGGCGGAATCGTTGATGCGGTAACGGGTGTGACAAGCGGGACATTCGACAATCACGTGGAGTTCCTCATTCGGCGACGGATTGTAGGGAGAAGTGGAGAAAAATCAACCTTGTTGACGATAACGCTAAAGGAAAACTATAATGCCTCCACTTTTTCCGTGAAACAGGAACCGCAATTGCCGCGTTGGTACTTTCCCCTCGTGCTTCTCCGAATCATTCTCGTCGCGCTGCTGACGCTTGTGTGGTCAGTGCCGGTGCTGATTTTCTCGTTTTTCGACCCCCATGCCGAACGGTCCGCGCAACTGATCCGCTTCTGGGCGCGGTGCGTGCTGTGGGTGTGTGGCATCACGATTACAGTCCAGGGGCGCGAACAGCTCGACCCGACCCGCGCCTATCTGTTCATGGCGAACCATCAGAGCAATGTCGATATTCCGGTGCTGATGGCGGCCTTCGCGCATCTCCAGGTGCGCTGGGTGTCCAAACAAGAAGTGCGCAAAGTGCCGGTGATTGGCGTGTGCATGGCGCGCACGCATCAAGTGTTGGTGGACCGTGACAGTCCAACGCAAGCGATCTCGGTCATCCGTCGCGTGCGGGCGCTGCTGAAGGATGGTATTTCCGTCATCTTTTTTCCCGAAGGGACCCGTACCCGTGACGGCCAGTTACAAGATTTCAAACCCGGTGGCTTCGTCGTGGCCCTGGAAGCAGGCGTGCCCGTGGTGCCAGTGACCCTTAATGGCAGTCGCGCGATTTGGGCCCCCGGCGGCTTCGACTTACGACCAGGGACCGTGACGGTCGAGTTTAGTGAACCGATCATGGTGGACCCTCAACTTTCCAAACGAGCCGCGCGCGAGTGGTTGTCGGCGCAAGTGCGCGAGGCGATGGTGGCCCGTCTCCACGAGACGCCTGTCCCTCCCCCCTCGCCGGTAACTGTCTCGCCGGTCGCGGTGTCAACATCGGCTTCGGAGCATCCCTCTTCATGAATCACGGTACGATACGCATTGTCCCTCTTGGGGGACTCGGAGAAATTGGTCTCAACTTCATGCTCGTGGAATACTGGCCCGCGGGGGGCGAGGACCCGGTGGCCATCGCGGTCGATTGCGGGCTGATGTTCCCTGAACGGGAAATGCTCGGCATCGACATCGTCATCCCCGACTTCAGTTACCTGCGCGAAAAGAACCATCTCCAGGCGGTCGTGTTCACCCACGGGCACGAGGACCACATTGGCGCCCTGCCCTACTTGTTGCGCGAATTCAACGTCCCGGTGTACGGCACTCCCTTCACTCTCGGTTTGTTACACGACAAACTGGTCGAGCATAATCTGCTCGCGAAGACCGCGCTGCACGAGTTTCGCCCACGCCAGACATGGAGCGTGGGGCCGTTCACGCTCGAAGGCATTCATGTCACGCACAGTATCGTGGACGCGGTGGCGCTGGCGATTGGCACGCCCTTGGGGACGATCCTGCACACCGGGGATTTCAAGCTCGATCAGACGCCGATTGATAATCGCCAGTCGGACTTGGCCCGCTTCGCCGAGTTAGGCACGGAAGGCGTGCTGTTGCTGTTGGCGGATTCGACCAATGTGGACCGGCCTGGGACCACGCCCTCCGAACGCTCCGTGACTCGGCCCATCGAGGACATCATGTCGCACGCGCAGGGCAAGGTGCTGGTGGCGACGTTCGCCTCGCACGTGCATCGCATTCGGCAGGTGATTGACCTGTCGCACAAGCAAGGGCGCGTGATTGGCGTGGTGGGCAAAAGTCTCATCGGCAATATCGAAGTGGCGCGGGAGACGGGTCACCTCAAGGTCTCGTCGGACTCGCTCTTGGAGATCAATAAAATCGCCGGGCGCGATCCCAAGACGGTGACCTTGCTGACGACCGGCTCACAGGGGGAGCCGTTGTCCGCGCTTGCGCGTATCGCCTCTGGAGCGCATCCGCATGTCAAACTCGGACCTGGGGACACGGTTATCCTGTCCTCGCGCGTGATTCCGGGGAACGAGCGCACGATCTCACGGTTGCTGGACCATTTATATCGACGTGGTGCCGAGGTGTATTACGAAGCGCTGGCGTGTGTGCATGTCTCTGGCCATGCCAGCCGCGAGGAATTGCAACTGATGCTGAATCTGGTGCGTCCACGGTTCTTCGTGCCGATTCATGGGGAGTTTCGTCATTTGACGCGGCATTGCGCATTGGCGCGAGAAGTGGGGATTGATCCCGCTGGGGTCTTTCTCTTGGAAGATGGGAAGATATTGGAGATTTCCGACAGCGGCGCGCGGATCACGGAATCCGTGCGGGCTGGACGAGTCTTTGTCGATGGGTTAGGTGGTGTGGAGGAAGAAGTGCTCCGCGACCGACGACATATGGCCGAAGATGGGCTGGTGGTCGCCATCGTGGGGATTGAACAGCAGACTGGAGAGTTGCTGACTGGTCCAGATTTGCTGTCGCGCGGCTTCCTGCCCTCGACCAATGGCGGGGGATTTGACGCGGCGAAAGAAGCGATTCGGACGACGCTCAACGAGCTGCCACGGGAATCGCGGATGGATGTGGGAGTGGTCAAGGAACAGGTGCGTCTGAGCCTGCGGCGGTATTTTCGCCGCACTCTGGGCCGACGCCCGGTGGTCTTACCCTTCGTGATGGAGATGTGACGTGGTGGTGTAGCCGCGGTGTTATGGGATGTGGAGGAGGCGGATATGGGGGCGGTGCGAAAACCGCAGGTAGAGGAGCAATCCTCTGGCGGTGAGGTTTTAGGAATTGTCACAATCGCGGCGGCGGTCTTTTTGACGCTGGCGTTCTATTCATACCGGTCCGGGAACGCGGACCACAATCAAGTTGGTCTCATTGGCCATCTTTTCGCGGACCTCTTGTGTCAGGCCTTCGGGCGGGCCTGCTATCTGATTCCGCTCAGCCAGTTGTATTTCGCTGGGGTGCTGCTGCGATTGTGGTCGTGTCCAGCGCCGCTGTCGCAATTGTGCGCGGGGACGGTATTCCTGCTGTCGAGCGCGGCATTTCTGGCGTTGTGGGAGGACTCGGCACCGATCGTGAGGGCGGGTGGCTGGATTGGCGGGTTCTTGGCGTTTCACCTGCGCACCGGGCTGAATCGGCTCGGGGCGTATGTCGTGCTTGCGCCAGTGCTGGTGACCTCGTTTATGAGTGTGACTCGGCTCTCGTTGCACCATGCTGGAGCTGGAGTCGTGACTGGGAGCCTGTCGTCTCTGGTGCGGTTATGGACGATACTGCGGAAACTCTCCATTCCGCTGCCGCATTTCACGTTGCCACGAGTGGCCTTGCCTCGTCTCATCTTGCCTCGTCTCGCCTGGGAACAATCTTCCGCGCCCGGACCGGAAGCGGAACCCGAGTTCGTGCGCGCCAAACGGCCCACGCGGAAAGAAAGCGCGGCGAAGAAAACGCCAATCTTCTTACGGCCGGAAGAAGACGACGACGAAGAGCCAGAGGTGTCGCGGCCACCGATTATCTTTAGCCAGCCGCCACCATCTCCTCCAACAAAAGTAGAGCGGACGAAATCCGATACGACGAAGGCGGCGCTAGAACCCGCGCTGCCAAACGGGAAGCAGTACACGTTACCACCGGTGTCGTTGCTTGATCCGCCGGTGCGACTCGCGGTCAAAGTCGATGAAGATGCGCTCCTCACCAGCTCGCGGATTCTCGAAAGTAAGTTGGCGGATTTTGGCGTGGACGGCAAAGTGGTCGCGGTGCGTCCTGGGCCGGTGATCACGACCTACGAATATGAGCCAGCCGCCGGGGTGAAGGTCAATCGCGTGGTGTCGTTGGCGGATGATTTACAGATGGCGTTGCGCGCGGTGTCGGTGCGTATTATCGCGCCGATTCCGGGCAAAGCGGTGGTGGGGATCGAGGTGTCGAATCCACGCCGCGAGAAAGTGATGCTGCGCGAAATCATCGAGAGCCAAGGGTTTCAAGACACGGAATCTCCGCTCACGCTCGCGCTGGGCAAGGACACCGTGGGCAATCCGGTGGTCGCCGACCTCGCACGCATGCCCCATCTCTTGGTGGCGGGAGCGACCGGCACCAAGAG
>JABFSC010000633.1 GCA_013140885.1 Deltaproteobacteria bacterium
CGACTTGCGTGCTGGTCTGAGCGGCGGGCATGCCGAACGCATTGTTATGCAGAAAGTCGAGGCGACCAAACGTGCTGGTCGTCCGCGAGAACATCATGTCGAGGTCCGCCGTTTTGGTCACGTCGGCGACGAGTGCCAGAGCCTTGCCACCAGCGGCGGTAATTTCAGCGGCGACCTTGTGCGCGTTCTCGCCATTCATGTCGGCCACGACGATGGCCCCACCGCGCTGAGCGAAGCCAATCGCGGTTGCGCGGCCAATGCCGGACCCTGCTCCCGTCACTAATCCAACTTTTCCATCAAAACGCATCTGTGTGTCCTCCTCTTTGTTCATGCCGCGGACGAGCGCCACTGTGGCCGCGCGCTCGTCCGATGGCGGACTCCTCATACCAAATCGCTACTTGTTCTGGAACGGCAGAGGCATGGAGGATGGCTGACCGCTGACTATTGACCGCTGACCTTACCAGTGCCACACCGGATCAAACTCATCTCGACCCTCAACTACGCTCGTGAGACTTAATTCTCCTCGTCCGTATCTTCCTCCTTGAGACGCACGCGAATGCCGTGGGCGTCGGCCAGTTCCTTACCAGTCGCGTCCTTGTTGCTAATTGCCACGATCCTTTTGAGCACGCCATTTTTCCCTCCTTGATTGACGCGAATGATGCCAAGTCCCGGCGTTCCTCCGGTCGCTACGTGTGGACTGCCACTCAAGGGATTGGGCCCGCGCAGCGATACGAAAATGCGATGGCCCGATGGTGAAATGTCCGACAAATCTGGCGTGGGATCGCTGCTTGACGTCCCAGCCAACGTCACCGTGTTAACCCGCGCATGAGTGGCGGTGTGAAAGACTTCCGCGACGTTGGTGGCGCGGTCAAAGACCCAGAGATAGCGATCATGCTTGGTCGCCACCATTCCGTGTGAGTCGCGTTCATGGGCTGGTGGAGTGGTGTCATCGGAGAAGACGAGCTGAGGCGCTGGCGTATTGGGCGGGTTCGTTGCCGCGTAGCCAGAGAGCGGGAAAGCGTAGACATCGAATTCGGAGGGATTCGTCGCGGAAGCGCCAGCTCCAGAGTTGAGATATATGCGCCCATTGGCTTCCAGGCCACCGCAGCCGTTCCCATGAACAGTGGCTTGGCTATATTCAGCCAAGATACCCATTGGTGTGGTCGTGGGGTTCACCACGAACAAGCCACCCCCGCCTAGCGTGACGAAGCCAAAATTGCTGGACGAATCAATAATGGGACAGATGGGCACGTTGTTCGGTCGCACCCCGGCCAGTTCGCAGGCAATGCCGTTCGGGGTGGTGCACGTCGCCAGGTTGATGGTCGCCGCGGGATTGAGGGTGAAGGTGTTGGTGTCGTAGTCGGTGTCGATCCGCTCCAATAATTTCCCATTCTGGTTGGCGACCAAGATGTACGAATCGTCCGGAGCCGGAAAGGCGGCATGAGCCTGACGGAGCCCGTTGGTGCCAGGCGAGGTGCGCATACACGAGAGGGGGGTACGGGTGACCGCGTCGAAAATCACCACGTGTCCACTAGCGACGAATGAGAGAATCGCGTGCGTATGCGTCGCATTAAACAGCAGCATGTGTGGTCGGACTGGATGCGCGGGGTTCGGCAGCGTCATACATAAGGCATCGGTGGCGCCAGCGAGATCAATCACGTCTGTCGGAGTGGCCACGGCCACGTCCTCGCCGTTCACGTCTTCTCCATCGTAGATATAAATCCGTCCTCCGTATCCGGCAGTGATATTGGAATTAGATTGGTCCACCAGCCACACCTCAAATGGCCGGGCGGACGCGGAGGTCGTCAGGATTCCCCAAGCGATTCCCAGTACCATCATCCATTTGCAAGTAGGAGCAAGAATTCCGCGTAGGCTACTCATGGTTGTCTTCCTTTCTTGTGTGAGTTGAAAATGAAGTGTCCAGACCAAGCACGGTTCCGCGTGGGCGCTACGCAGATGACGTTACGGCGGCTTCTCGGCTTCCGTCGCGAGAATTTCTTCCACGAAACGCCGCAGTTCCTCCCACGACTGAAAATGCCTTGCTTGCCCGGAGACCAGATGTTCGACGCGTCCGTCATATCGCACGGGCGTCGCTTCATCCCGCGCGCGAAATTGCACCACGAAGGCACGATTAGTCGGGAGTGCTGGTTCTTTCGTGGGCATAACGTTCTTCGTGGAGAGAGGAGCGCGGGCGCTCCTCTCTCCTTGGTCGCCTACGGACCTAATCGTCCTCATCCTCAAATTCAACCTTGGCGGCCGTCGTGCCGCTGTCGTCGCCGATGGTGAGGGCCGCCGCCACTGGGCTTGTGGTGATGTTGAGAGTTGCTCGTTTCCCCATCGCCGTGAACCCGAAGCGGCCAGCCTTGAGTCGGAGAATCTTGACCTTCAGCGCTACCCGCTGGATGGTCCCTACGAAGGTGAACAGGCCCGGTTGCTTCGGGTTGAGCACGAAGGAGCCCACCGGAATGGTGGTGGCGAAGGTGCCGATGCGGAAGCTCACCGCTTCCGTGCGCGGGTCGATACCGTTGCTGGTAGCGCCGAGAGCAAAATTTGCCTGCAGCTCGAATTCGTCCTCCTCAACCTCCGCCTTGGCCGTCAAAGAGGCGAAGGGTGTGAGGGTGGGAAAGCAGACGAGATCCTGTCCGTTGCAGTCCTCGTCGATTCCGTTGCCGCAGATCTCAGGGCTCGGCAGGATTCTGGTGGGATCCGCTGGACACTGGTCACAGGCATCCCCGCCTCCGTCCCCGTCCCCATTGGTCTGGGTCGGGTTAAATGTCAGCGGGCAGTTGTCCCGAGCGTTCGGTACGGCATCCGCGTCGGTATCAAGCGCTGCCTGCACCTCGCGCGTGGACAGGTCCCCTTGCAAGCTCTCGTACCGGATGTGCCAGACCAACGCCTCGCAAGGATCGCCTGGGGTCTGTGTGGTGAAGGCGACGGTATCGGTGCTGGTGGTAATGGCAAGGGGAATGACGGTGGCGCGCACGGCGGGGTCCGTGTCGTCCGGATGGGCGAAGCTCGCCGTCCCATCGGTCACTTGCACGGATGCCGGTGGGTTCACGATCGTCGCCGTCACGTTGTAGGCGAAGCTAAAACCCTCGTTCAAGAGCTGAACCCGCCACTGGTTGGTTCCTGGGCCGGTCTCTGTGCACCGCAAAACCTTGGGCGCCGCGACGACAGGATTGCTTGGGTCAACCACCACATGCTCGACAAAGTTCGTATCAATGCGCGAGGGCGGGACCGCATCGGGGAAAATGATGGTGCCGAGGTTGCGGATGCGCGTGCTTTCCGGCGCATCGGCTCTGACGTTCACGGAAAAACTCACGCTCCGTGGCGTCGCTGGCGGCACCACCGGATCGCGCCAGACCAGACTCCGCGTGGCGGCATCGTAGACGCCGCCGTCGTTGATCGCCAAGGTCGTATCATCAAGGTCGGAGGACAACACATCGACGATGCTCACGTCGTGGGCGTCAGCCGTCCCGATGTTCTCGTAGTGGAGCGTATAGGTATGCGTGCGACCCGCCTCCGTATAGCCATACCCGAGCGCGCTCACCGGCGGGTCTGACTCCTTGGAGTTCGGATCGATGGGAAATCCGGCAGCCACGCCACACCCCGCCGGAATTTGGGCCACACAACTATCGATAATGCTCTGGACGGCGCTGGCGGTCGCACCGACAGGCGGTGCCTGACAGCACTCCGGTGCCAACCGCGCGGTTGACACCGGACAGCTCACGCCCAGCACCGGCACATCACAGCGCGGTTGCGGAGTGTTCGGGGTACCCGCGTTCACGATATTGACGGTAGTGCATCCATTGGTAATGAGCGTGCCAGTTGGGATGGGGACTGGGGTCAGTCCTCCAGAGCAGATGACTCCTCCGCCCGCGGTCGGTAGTTGCGGGAAGCAGTTGCAAACTGGATCAGCGCAGTCGGCGCGTCCGTCGCAATTGTCGTCGATCCCATTCCCACAGATTTCAGAGATGGGCGCGGTTGACGTGTCGAAAGAGGTTGTCGCGATCGCAAGGTTGTTGGCGAGATTGAGACCAGGCGTGGGAGAGTTCGTGACGGCGATATTCGTGATCCTGTCGTTGCAGCTAAATTCGAGGCGATTGGCGGGCGTCGTCCCCGCCACGGTGAAAGCGGCGGTGCCCGCCGCCGCTACATCTCCCGGGCTCCAGGTCACGATGTTGGTGGCGGGATCGAACAGGCCTCCGCTTGAGGCCGTGTCAAACGTCAGGGCCGGATCGAGAAAATCGATCACCCGGACATTCTGGGCAGTGTCGGGACCGAGGTTCTCAACGGCAAGATCGTATTGCAGCGGTTGGTTGTTGCCGATCACTGGCTGCGACGCATTTTTCTGGATCGACAGATCGGCATCGCCGGGAGGCACGCCTGTTGGGAGAACGAACGTCATCTGGGTCACGGCGAAAAAATGTCCTGGCCGAGAGAGGTTCGCCACGGAGATCTCCCCGATATCCGCCGCGCCAAAGAAGCCGCTGCCAGAGAGGAAGACCTGCTCGTTCCCCAGGGTGCCGACGAAGATGCCACCGGGAGAGCCGTCAACTGCCACGCCATGAAACCCGATTGCCGAAACTGGGGGATTGATCGTGACGAGCAGCCCTGATGAACCTCCAGTGCCGAGGCCACCTCCTAACAATGGGCATCCAGATGGACACTGGAAGAGGAACGTTACGCCATTGCTCTGAAATTGAAACGGGGTGGGCGTACCGATGGGAAATCCCGGCGGCGGGAGTGGAATGGTCACGCTCCCGTTGAACGCGGGATCGGTGGAATTGAATACGGCTCTGGCGTGAACCCCGGGTGGCGTCAGAAAACTCTCGGCAAGCGCCAACAGCAGCAAGACCGCGCACCGAGAAACGTACTGACCACCACCAGACCTGAAGAAGACGTGGAAACGTCGCATAGAAGACCTCCTGACTAAAATTTCTCCAGTTTGAAGTTTGCCCCTTCGCGGATTCCCTAATTGTTGCTAAAGACGTGCGAGTTGGTTGTCCCGTTACATTCGGGATTTCGCGATCTGGATGCTACAAACATAAGCAAGTGAGCGGTTAGCAGACAGCGGCAAACGGTTAGGATTGTGCTTGGCGGCGGTTAGTTTTCGCGGATAGCAGGGAAAAGACATGGGACACGAACAGCAGCTTGTTTTCGGGCCGTTTCGGTTAGACCCAGTCGCCAGGAAACTCTGGCAAGGTGAGCGAGAGATCGAGTTGCAGCCGCGGCCGTTGGCCGTGCTGTCCTATTTGGCCATGCGACCAGGGCAAGTGGTGTCGAAAGAAGAGTTGTTGAAGCAGGTGTGGCAGGGCACGTATGTCACCAAGACCGCGCTCAAAGTGTGTATCCGCGCCATTCGCAAAGCCTTGGATGATAAGGTGACCCAGCCGCGGTATCTGGAGACTGTGGGCTGGGAGGGGTATCGG
>JABFSC010000622.1 GCA_013140885.1 Deltaproteobacteria bacterium
GTCGGGATACTCCATCGTCAAGCCTTTATGGCGATCTTGTAGGTCGGAGATGTTGGTCACCGACGCCACCACTTGCACACCCGATTCCCGGGCTTTGCGAAACATCTCCACGAACTCTGAGGTGACATAACTGCCGAACTCATCGAGCAAGACGAGAAAGGGGGGCAGGGGAATCGGGCGGCGCTCCGAGGTCAACTGCGCCATCACCGCCAAGATGTCCGCCAGGAATGCACGGCCTAACGCATTGGCGCGGGTCGGATCACCGCTGGTCGGCAAAGCCACATACACGGGTTGGCCGAGATCGACGGCACTGAGGAAATCGAGATCCGAGTACACGGTACTGACGAAGTTCCCTAAGTCGGTGGCGAGAATGGATTGGAGCTGCGCGACCATCCCGGAGAGGGCGTCTTGGTTCTTGCGCAGAATCTCCTGCGTGAGAAAGTAGAGATCACTCAAGCGTTCGTGATGACGACTGCCCATCAATTCGGCGCGAAAGCGTTCTTCAATCACCTGCGGGGGCGCGGTCATCATCGCCAGCACGTCGCGCAAGGTGGCGGTTTTGCCGGTCGCGCGCAGAATCTCCAGGGCTTTGAGCAAGAAACTCTGGACCAGATCCCGATAATGTTGGGCTTCGGATTGGGCGGAGACCGGGGGCAATAGATTCAAAAGGAAATTGACCGCCGCGTGGATTTCGCGATGCTCGTGTAAAGGATTATAGGTGTGACTCCAGGGTTCCCCGGGCGCGATACACCGCACCAACGACCAGCGGCCAGTCTGTCGCGCCAGATGGAGGAGGGTCAAGAGATTACGCGGATTGGCTTTGCCATCGACAAAGATCACGCCGCCCGCTCTGCGCAGTTGCTGATAAATCAGGCCAATGAGAAACGAGGTCTTTCCTCGGCCCGTCCCGCCCACGACAATACGATGCGGAAACGAGGAATCAGGATCGAGCACGACGGGGAACTGTTGATCCCAGGTATAGCCGAGCACTAATGCCGGTGGTGTCATGAGACCTCCTCAACGGGCGGTAGAGGGACAAACTGGGAGGCCTGGCGACGCTGCTGAGTCCAGCGGCGCAGGGCACGAAATCCGTAGACCAGGATGGTCAGGGCAAACAGCGGCGGCAGCCAGAGCAGCCAGGGCAGCAGCATCCGCGTCTGGACACTGGGTAGCAACGGCACCAGAAAATAGACGCCATGCAACAGCACGAGCAGCACGAGCACGCGCGCCTGGAGATGGGACTGGCGGATGGCGCGTTCCCGCGCGGCAATCGACGACGGCGCCCGCACGGGTCGTGGCTCCGTCGTGCTTGACGTTTCACTCATGGGTGTCCCTCCGCACATGATGACGCGTTTCCTGTGTCGTTGCGGACATCAGCCACTAACGCAGGCGGCATCGCCAATGCCTGAAACGGGCGTGGCCGTGTAGGCAGAGTCAGGCGCAATTCTGGTTGGGTCGCGCCCAGCTCGTGGAGGACCTGTTTGCAACGCTCCCAGACGGGATCTTTGCGGCCCGTGGTCGCACGGGCACCGGGATGTTCGTCAAGGTGCAACAACTGGAGGACGACCATCCGGGCGGGTTCCCGCAGCAGATACGGTGTGCCGCCCTCGCGATAGAGCGGGGCGGGCAACTCTGGCGTCGGCGCGGGCGCGGCCCAGAGGCGTGGCAGCACCACATGGATATCGGCCTGGGCGAGCTGCCGCTGTAAATCGGCGACATCTTCGCTGACCGCCTGGTGATCGATCTCGCTCAGCCAGTGCAGCAGCCGCGTGGCTTCCGGTGGCGCATTCTCAGGAATGGGCACCACGGACGGGGCCGCGCTGGCCCGCAGCGCGGTCAAGATCGCTTCGACCTGTCCAGGCGCACACTCGCGCCAGAGCCCAGCCGCCATCACGAGATCGGCGCTGCGATTGGCATGATAATAACTGGCCAGTCGGTAGCCACCAGTTGGCCGCGGGGCGTAGGCCAGCACTTTGCCAACGTCATGCGCCAAGACGGTTAGAAGAAACGCTTGCCGTAATGCGGGATCCGTGGCGGCGGGATGAGCCAGCGCCAAGCGAAAGGCGCGCAAGGTATGCGCCAACAACCCTCCCGTGCCATCACCATGATGGGACAACGACGCGGGCCAGGTCTGATGCGCGGCGAAGATCGCCAGGAGCTGCCTGGCCGTCCGACACGACGCAATGAACTGTACCAGTGGAGCCGGGAGAGCAAGCGTGAGAAAGCGCCCGGTGGCCACCGGCAGGCGCACGGGATCACGCTGCAGCAGCCGTTCGCTCAACCGCGCGACCCCGCGCTGGCGGCGGCGTCGTCGCAGCGCGTGACTGCCTGCGAAGCAGAGCCACCCCACCATCCCAGCTGAACCAATGACAAGCACCATGCGCAGATGGACCAGATAATAGACCAGGAACAGTGCGACCGTCTGACGGGTCTCCTGCCAGCGGGCGGCGCGCAGGGTGGGGTAGGGATTGTGCACCAAGGGATTGGGGGCACTGAGCCAGTCCCAGACCAAGCGCCACCACGCAACGGATACGATGGGACCGTGCACACGCGGCAACGGCCGCTCACAGCGTTGGGCAAAATCGCGGGCAGACGAGGCCGGCCCGAACAACGCCGCTTCGAGACGCAGCACTGGATTGAGCTGGGCAGCCGTCGCGAGCCGTGCGAGCGGGAGGGGTGGCGTTGTGCTCTGCGCCACGTCCCACACGCCTGAGCTCTGGCAGAGGGCACACACGACACCGACCACGAGCGCCACGCCGCCGAGCCGCAGGCTCAAGCCACACAGACTGATCAGCCGACTATACAGTTCCGTGAGGGGATGCATCATGTCACCGTCCTACGCCAACACTTCAGCGACCACCCGGACAAAAAGGGCCATGACACGCACTCTCCACTTTTGGCCTATGTCCGCCACGTCCGCACGGCGGCCACGGCCCGCTCCAACACGAGCCGATAGGTCCGCAAATCAAAGGGTTTGGGCACACAGGCAAACACCCCGGCCCGTTCCCACTGTTCGATCTCCGCCTCCGTCACCGCCACCGTGAGCACGATCACCAACACCCGCGGCCCGCTCCGTTGCTGGACACCCGCCAACACGCTCGACACCTCAAGATCGTCGTCCACGACCACAATATCCACGATCTCCCGCGTGAGGACGATGAGCGCGGCGGCGACCGACGCTACGGTGTCGATCGTGAGCCCCAACAACCGCGTGAAATACGCCACACTCTCTCGAAACGCGCGCGGGGTAGCGACAAAGAGCACGTGGACCGGTGCCTGCGGTGCGCGAGCAGCCCGCTCCAGCGTACGACTGGACGCGCCACGTCCTCGGCGTGTCGCGCGACGCGGGTCCCGTGGTCCGTGGTCACGCGGTGTCTTCATGCGGAAAACATCTTCTCCAGTTTTTGCGCCGTCGTTGGAGCGGTGGCCGGCACGGCCTCCGTGACGGGCGGCGTGACCGACGCCAGCTCATTCCCGGTGTGCCGGCGCAGAATATGGGTCAGCAACGCAGTCCGAATCGCATCCGCGCGATAATAGGGCGCGACCCGCGCGAGCCACCCAAGAATCTGTTGATCGCCGTCGCTGCGCGGATTGAGGCGAAAGCGGATGAGCCGCGTACGCGAGGCCGCCACAGGCGCTGGCGTATCCCGCGGTGGCGTGCCACGTGGTGGCGTGCCACGTGGTGGCGTGCCCGGTGACGACGCCTCGGTCGCTGGTGAGCGCGTCGTCACCGGAGGCCGGGCGCTCTCTTTCTGTCGGGCACTGGCGTTCCGCCGCGCGCTCGCGTTCGGTCGAGCGGGTGAGTGGACGCGAGTCTGGGTGCTGTTCATCGACTTTGCCTCCCACAATAGAGGGCGTAGCGCACATAGCCCCGGGCATTGGCGACCATCGGGGTCGGCGCCAGTTGGAGTTGGGGAATCTGTTCCGTGAAGAACGCCTGGACAATCACGCCCCCGCCACCGGTCAAGAGTATCTGATCGAACTGATCGCCCGCGCCCCACAGTTGATGCACGTAGGTGAGAATGGCCAAGGCGGCGTCTCGCACGGCCATCGTGCACTCGGCACTGAAGTCATGCTCCTGGCCTGCGCGCCGTAACCGCTGGTTGCGCAGCACCTGCTCGGCTTCGTGGACAGAGACGACGTAGCCGAAGCGCTGGGTGAGAAGCCCACGGAGCGTGTCGAGCATCGTCGCCACGCCCACGCCAATCGAGCCCGAACCTTTTTGCACGTATTCCAACTCCTGGACTTCCACCACATCCGTGGTGAAATATCCCACGTCGATGATGCCGCTATGCGCCAGCGCAGGGGCATCGTTGACCAGTTGTCCCTGGGCATCGAACAGGGCGTCGAAGAAACTGCCAAATGGTTGGGGCACAACTCTCACCTGCAGCGCCGTGCTGTGGCGTGCGGCCAGCACATGCGCGACCACCTGTTGGAGGCGGTCACGATCGTGATAGAAGCTGACCGGTAACCCTGTCACGATCGTCGGCGCCGTACCTGGCAGCAACACGCTCTCCAGCGCCGCGTACCAGAGAATGCGGTAGGCGAGACTGTCGAGCCAGTCGCGGTCGCGGGGTTGCACGACCGCACGGGCGTGGCGCAGCGCCGCTTCCCCGACGAAATAGGGTACGTCATCGACCTGCACTGTGCGTTCGTGCGCGGTCGGCGCACCGCGGCCGTTGAGGTGCAAGCGAAAGGTCTGCGGATCGGCCAGTCCCACCGCCGAGGGAAAGACCACACTGGCTCCCGTCGATGACAGCGCCTTGGTGTGGCCATAGCCGACATCAATCCCCACTCCCAGATTCATGCGCGTTCTCCTTCTTGACCGGACTCGTCTGCTCTCTGTGTTGCCGTCGCCGTGCGCGCCCGCCGCGTCCGTGTCGGCGGTGGGGGCACCATGACGACGGTGATCGGACCCAAGACACTCAACGCTTCAGTGAGGGCAGCGCCGATGGCGCGCCATTGCCCCGCGCTATAGCCCGCGGTTGTCGCCGTCCCCGTGACGGTGACGTGTCCCTCGCGCACCGCGAAGTGACAACGCGGCAGCGTGTCGCGTACAAAGGCAGCAAAGGAGTCAGCTCGCGCCTCCGCGACGCTGTGCTGATAGCGGAACAACACCCCGACCACAGGGGCATCGCGCAGCCCCGTGACCACCAACGGCGGACAGGAGACAGTGGCTGCCTGTGCCCGGTGCCGTAAGCGCTCCTGCGCGGTCTGGCGGTCGATTTCCGCACCATCGTGGACCAGCTGCCACACCTGCAGAGCACTAATGGCGCCGCTGGCTTGGCCACGCGTGTGGATGTCCGCGCGTAGCCCCATGATCGCCAAGCTCTCCTCGGGATCGGTGGCCCACGCCGCGCGCAAGACCCGCCATTGACTCGCGGTCGGCTCGGCGTC
>JABFSC010000566.1 GCA_013140885.1 Deltaproteobacteria bacterium
CCGGTGGACAGTGAGCATAACGCGATTTTTCAAGCGTTACATGGGTACAAGCGTGAACAGGTCAAGCGCATTATTCTCACCGCCTCCGGGGGACCGTTTCTGCGGCGACCAGCCGAGGAACTGCCGCATGTGACCGTAGCCGAAGCGCTCAAGCATCCGACGTGGAAGATGGGAAGTAAGATCACGATTGACTCCGCTACCCTAATGAACAAAGGGCTGGAAGTGATCGAGGCACGCTGGCTGTTCGATCTTCCGCCGGAACAAGTGTCGGTCATCGTACATCCCCAGAGCATCGTGCACTCGATGGTCGAATACATCGACGGGTCGGTGCTCGCGCAACTTGGCATTCCCGACATGACGATTCCGATTTCCTACATTCTGGCCTATCCAGACCGGTTGCCGTTGACGCATTTGCCATCGCTCGATTTGGCTGCTGCTCAACAACTCACCTTCGCGGAGCCGGACTTTGATAAATTCCCGTGCCTCCAACTCGCGTATGACGCCCTCGCTCGTGGCGGGACGTGTCCGGCGGTCTTGAACGCGGCGAACGAAGTGACGGTGGAGAGTTTTCTCGCGGGCGAGATTCGCTTCACGGATATCGCCGCGCTGAATCGTCGCGTGCTTGATGCCCATATCCCACAACCTGTGAATACCCTCAATGAGTTGCTCGAAGCGGATCGTTGGGCGCGGGAGTACGCACGTGCCGCGCTGGCTCGCGTTCCCGCACGGGTCGCGGCCTCGGCCTAAGGAATACGCGCGGCGAAAAACTGGGAGAACGGGGAGTGTATGCAAGAGAATGCGGTATTGTCATCTCCCGCTCTGCAAGCGCCCCTCCCTTCTTTACCCCAGGCGTATGCGTATTGCCGCGATGTGACGCGGAAAAGTTCGTCAAATTTCTACTACGCGTTTCGCTTGCTCCCGGCGGATCGTCATAACGCCCTCTGCGCGCTCTACGCGTTCTGCCGGTTCATGGATGACATCGCCGACCAGCAAGACGGTGTTGCGAGTCCGTTTTCTGGTGGGAGTCGCAAGGAGAAACTTGCCGCCTTACTCGGCTCTTGGCGCGAGGAACTGCGTCAGTGTTATGCCGGCACTCCACGCCATCCCATCTCTCAAGCATTGGCGGATACCGTGCAACGGTTTCCTATCCAGCAAGAATATCTGGCGGGGATCATCGACGGGGTCGAAATGGACCTGAGTCGCACGCGCTATGCGACCTTTGATGATCTGTACGAATATTGTTATCGGGTGGCCTCGTTGGTTGGACTCGCGTGCATAGAAATTTTTGGCTACCGCAATCCCAGTGCGCGTGACTACGCTGTGAATTTGGGAGTTGCCTTCCAATTGACCAATATCCTGCGGGATGTCGGGGAAGACGGACAACGAGGGCGTATCTATCTTCCGGCGGAAGATTTAGCCCGTTTTGGTTATGCTGAAGAGGATATGCTCGCCGGTGTGTACTCTGACGCGTTCGTTCAACTGATGACTTTTGAAGGAGAGAGAGCAAGAACCTATTACCAGGCAGCGGCGCGGCATCTTGCGTCCGAGGATCAACGTTCCTTAGTAGCAGCGGAAGCGATGCACCTGATTTACGCCCGTCTTTTGGATGCCCTGACGGCACGGCGCTTCCACGTTTTTGGCACTCGTGTCACTCTTACGCCAACCGCCAAGGCTCGCTTGGCGGTGACGGCATGGGTACGGGGACGATTGGGACTTTTCTAGTCGGAGTTAAACTTTTTCTCGTGATGCCGATGTAATAGGTATTATGAAAAACACAAAGCGTCGTAATTTTCTCTGGGGAGTCTTTTTTGGCGCTGGCATCATCTACTGGCACGCGTTCCATGGTCAAGATTCGGTCGATTTTGTTCTGAGTTGGCTGCAGGCGGAATCCGAGCGGTACCAAATCGAACATCCCCCCCCAAAAGTTGATACTGGCTGGCGCAAATAGGGAGCGTTGATTGTTCTGCTTGAGGGAAAACCAGCTCTTCCCTTTTTTGAGTGGCCAATCGACGAGAGATATTTGTCTGGGATGCGAACAACACTCACTGCTCACCTGGAAAACTCTCCAAGTGAGCAAAGTCGCCACGGTACAGCTAAGGCAGGGTGCCGAGAGCAGAGCGGAGATGTGAAAAATTACGCGACCGCGCGTAATTTCTTGCTCCCACCGCGAGAGCAGTTGGCCACACCGCCATTGTCCGGGAGGAAATCCGCGATGTTCGTCTTCCCGTAGCGGGCTCCGGGAAAAAGTGAACGGACAGCAAAGGCGACCTGCCCCATTAAGCGTTTCACGCCTGGGGTTTTTTCCGCTTCGCAGATTGGTTCGAGTCGAATAATCGCCCCGTCCGGCTTCTTGCAGACTTGAAAGAAAAACTGTTGTTTCTTGCCCGGTTCAATGACCAGCGCTTCGAGGAGCAGCTTACTACAGTCTGTATTGATGTAATATTCACTGACGCGCTTGATGCCATCGGGGTCCCGGAGGAACATCTCCGGACGACGGATGACGATCTGCCGTAAATCAACTGGTCCCTCAATAGTAACGTTTGGCATTCCCTCTCTCCTTAGCGAACCGCAGGGTGATATACCTGCCCTTTTTGCGTGAGCACGCACGAGCATCAATACCTGTCCTGTGGCGGACGGTCAAGCAGCGACTCACCCTCTACTTTACAGACAGCCAGGCAGCGGGCTATAAGCGAAGCAGTCTCAGGAACAGAGCCAAGAGGGGCGCCGATGTTTTCAACACCTCCCCCAACACCAGTACATAAGAGTCCTTACGTTGTTTCCGCCGAAGAGGCTATCGAAGAGATTCGCGCGGGTCGCATGATCATCTTAATGGATGACGAAGACCGCGAGAATGAAGGCGACTTGTGCATGGCCGCCGAGAAAGTGACCCCCGAGGCCATCAACTTCATGGCGGCGCATGGCCGTGGATTGATTTGTTTGCCGATGGCCGAGGAGCAGATTGATGCGCTCGGTTTACCGATGATGGTGGCGAAAAATACCGCTCCCCTCGGTACAGCGTTCACGGTATCAATTGATGCACGGGGAGTGACCCACGGTGTGACGGCGGAAGATCGAGCCACGACCATTCTTGCCGCCGTCAAGGATGGTGTTCGCCCCGAAGACTTCATCGTTCCTGGCCACATTTTTCCGCTCCGAGCGCGACGAGGCGGCGTCTTGGTCCGTACCGGGCAGACGGAAGGCTCCGTCGATCTTTCTCGCCTGGCCGACCTCAAACCCGCCGGTGTGATTTGCGAGATCATGCGTGACGACGGTACGATGGCGCGACTCGCGGATCTTGAAGAATTCTCGGTGAAACATGGGATCAAGATCGCGACCATCGCCGACCTCATTCAATATCGCCTCAAACATGACTCCCTTGTTCATCGTGTAGCTGAAGCCCGTCTCCCCACGCGGGCGGGTGGCGATTTCATCGCTCACGTCTACACTAGCGATGTGGACGAAGAGGAACACATCGTGCTGGTCAAAGGCGAGATTTCGCCAGATGAGCCGGTTTTGGTGCGTGCCCACGCTGAATACCTGCCTGGGGATGTCTTCAGCTACGCGCAGAGCAATACCAGCGCGTTGTTGCGGCAGTCGATGGAGTTGATTGCCGCCGAAGGGAAAGGCGTCATTTTGTACCTCCGTCAGGAAGGTCAGGGGTCGTATGCCTTTCGGGGCAACGGTCGCGCTGGGAAGCGGTACCCGCATGAATCGCGGCGTCCAAGCACCAGCCCCGGCTCGCAGATTCGGGATTTTCGTGACTATGGTATCGGTGCACAAATTCTGCGTGACATCGGCGTGCGAAAAATGCGTTTGTTGACCAACTATCCCCGCCGCTTGGTGAGCTTACCTGGCTATGATCTGGAAATCGTGGAATGTGTTCCCCTCAACGCGGTTGAGGCGGAGAAACCCTCCACGCCAACCAAAAAATCCCTCCGTTCGCGTTCCGCGTAGCCGCTATGTCAGCTCCTGATTTGCTTGTGAAGGCGACGGCGGCGGATAACACCATCCGTGCGCTAGCCGCGGTCACCACCGCGCTTGCTGAAGAAGCGCGCGTGCGCCATCAAACCGCCCCCACAGCCAGCGCGGCTTTAGGACGCACGCTGACCGCGAGTTTGCTTCTGGGCAGCATGCTCAAGGAAGACGAGAAGCTATCACTCCAATTCATGGGGCGTGGTCCACTGCGGGGAATTTTTGCTGAAGCGAATGGACAGGGGGAAGTGCGTGGCTTCGTGTATCATCCTCGCACGCATTTGCCACTGAATCGTGGCAAACTCAACGTTGGTGGCGCGGTGGGTGCGGGGACACTGACAGTGATACGCGCGCAGTCGTGGAACAAGGAGCCGTATCGGAGTGTGTTGCCAATCGTGTCTGGCGAGATTGGGGCGGACATCGCGCACTATTTGTTGAGTTCCGAGCAAATCCCGTCTGCGGTGAGCTTGGGTGTTTTTGTCGCGCCCACGGAAGCGGTCGTTGCCTCAGGTGGTTTTCTCTTGCAAGTGATGCCTGGGGCAAGCCCAGACACGATCGCTCAACTCGAAACCTGCGTGGCGCGAGCCAAACCGGTCAGTCAGCTCGTGCGCGAAGGCGCCACTCCGATAGAGATTATCACGCATGCCCTTGAAGGATTTGTGCCTCTGACAGTTGGGGAAGTTCCTGTCCGCTTCGTGTGTCGTTGCTCACGCGAGCGCGTCATGGGAGCGCTGGTGGCATTAGGGGCCGCCGAGATTCGCGACCTCGTGGAGAAAGAAGGACAAGCGCGGGTAACCTGCGAATTTTGTAACGAACAGTACGTGCTCGACCGTGACGAACTTGAGGCGCTAACGGCCTCTTGTTAGTCGGTTGTTCTCCGCATCCCAGCTTCGTTCTCTCTCCAGGCTGGGCAATGGCATTAAGTTAGTAAGTTTCGGGTTCCGAGTTCCCTCTCCCTAAGGGAGAGGGCTGGGGTGAGGGGGATCAAGTAACCTTTCCTTATATTTTCCCGTATTTTTCCATACTGGAGTATCATTATGCTAATACCTCGTCGAGAAATCCGAAGATGTCTTCTGCTGACGCTGCTGTGCATTTTCGTTCCTTTCATCAGTTGGGCGGGAGAACCTGAATGGCCCGCTGTTGAGAAAGAGGCGAGCGATATCCTCAGCCAGTATGTGCGGATCGACACAACCAACCCTCCAGGGAATGAGATAGCCGCAGCCAATTTTTGGCGCGAAGTGCTCGCTCGGGAGGGAATCGACGCTCAGGTCTTCGAGTCGCAACCCGGTCGTGGTGTCGTGTACGCACGTCTCAAAGGCACCGGTGCCAAGAAAGCCCTGATCCTGCTGCATCATCTCGATGTGGTTCCTGCGGTCAAAGCCGACTGGTCGGCGGATCCCTTCGCGGGAGAGATCAAGGATGGGTACGTGTACGGGCGTGGGGCGATCGATTGCAAGGGCGTTGCCGTGGTACAGTTTATGACCTTGGCGTTGCTGAAACGTGCCGGAGTGCCACTGACGCGGGACATCATTTTTTTAGGGACAGCGGATGAAGAAGTGGGTGGCCGTCTCGGCGCTGGGTGGTTTATCGAACAGCACGCCGACCTGATTGCCGATGCTGAATTTTTACTGACCGAAGGTGGCAATATCCGCATTCAGGATGGGCAACGCTCGTACAATGTGGACATCGCCGAAAAAGCTCCCTGCTGGATTCAATTGGAAGCCAAAGGGCCAGCCGGGCATGGCTCGGTGCCGTTGCGCGAGACAGCGGTAACGCGGCTCATCCGTGCGTTGGAAAAAATTCGCAATCACGAAACGAACATCAAGGTAGTGCCCGCCGTACAGTCGTATTTTACGGCTCTCGCGGCTCGTGAAGACTCGACAAAAGCGGTACATTTTCGCGACCTGGAGAAAGCCTTGGCCGATCCCGCCTTTCTGAAGGAGTTCACGGCGAATCCCCTTTACAATGCCCTGGTGCGCAATACGATCTCGCCCACTGTTCTGGAAGGCAGCAACAAGACGAACGTCATTCCCGCGCATGCCCGCGCGCAACTCGATTGTCGGTTGCTACCGGGAGAAGACCCACAGCAATTTGTGACCTCGTTGGAGAAAGTGGTGGATGACCCTGATGTGCGCTTCTCCATTCTGCTCAACTTCCCACCATTAGCCTCCGAGCCTGAGACCGAACTCTTTCGAGCGATTCGTAGCGTGGCCGAACGGCGCGATCCCCAGGCCCTCGTCCTGCCAGCGGTACTAGCTGGCTTCACTGACTCCCATTACTTCCGTAGGAAAGGAATCGTGAGCTACGGATTCACCGGACTTGCCATCGAAGAAGCAGAAAGCCGTCGGGTGCACGGAACTGACGAACGACTCTCACTGACCAGTCTGCGCGAAGGGGTGCAGGTTTTGCGGGATGTAATCGGGGAGTTGGGGAAGTAGCTTCCGTTTGTCCTTCTTGAGAGAATACACTCGAAGGTATTCCGCGACGTCAGATGAGGGGAATCACAAGTATGGGACAGATACTGATTGACCGCGAGGCGCTAGTGAGTGAACTCCAGAAGGTCTTTGACGCGAGGACGGCGCAGACCCTCTTGGGCGTACTCGATACGGTGGCGGCACAGGTACTTCAAGCAGGTGTCACACGGGAGGATTTCGATGAGTTAAGGAGGGTGGTGCTGAGGTTATCCGAGGCGGTGGAGAAACTCGTTGAAGCGCAAGCCCGCAGTGAGGCCCGTCTTAGTGGGGTGGAGGAGCGCCTTGGTAAAGTTGAGGAACGCCTCAGTGGAGTGGAAGGCCGCATGGATCGGGTGGAAGCGGCGATTGAGCGGTTGACTCAAGCGCAGGCCCGGAGCGAAGAACGCCTCAGTGGAGTGGAGGAACGCCTCAGTGGAGTGGAAGGCCGCATGGATCGGGTAGAGGCGGCGATTGAGCGGTTGACCGAGGCGCAGGCCCGTAGTGAGAGAAGTGCCGCGGAACATCGGGAGGAGACGGCGAAGCTCGCAAAATCAATAGACCAGCTCCGTCAACAAGTCGGCGGACTGAGTGAGACTGTTGGCGGAGACATCGAAGACATTGCCTATATCGTACTGCACGACGTGTTACGACGGGAATTTGGCTGGCAGGTCGGGCCACTAGAGCGAACCTGGCAACACTGGGACATCGAAACGGAAGAAGTTGATGTCTTTGGTCAGGCCACTGACCCCGCGCAGCCAGGACGGACGATTTGGATCGTAGGAGAGGCGAAGCATAATCTGACGGTGAAAGAAGTGGAGCGGTTCAACAAGCAAGTCGAGCGGGCCCGGCGATACTTGCAAGGGGAAGTGTTTGCCGTGTGCTTTTGTTATCGGGCGCGACCAGAGGTGCAAGAGCGAATCCGCGCGGCTGGGCTGCGACTGATCTTTTCCTACGGCAAGTTACAATAGGGTGAAATCTCATGCCTTATTTCGTCAGGGAGGATGCCATGACAAATGTAGAGATCGCCGTCTGTCAACGCCATCGTTTAACCGTCGCCGAGTATTACCGCATGGCCGAGGTCGGCATCTTATCCCCAGAGGCCCGGGTGGAACTGATTGAGGGGGAGGTCATTGATATGCCACCGATTGGGAGCCGACATGCTGGAACAGTAAAATATCTGACGAATCGGTTGATGTATGCAGTAGGAGATCGGGCCATCGTTTCTGCGCAAGACCCCATTTTTCTTGATGTTCACTCCGAACCCCAGCCGGATATTGCGCTGCTGCGCCCCCGATCGGATTTTTATCGCAACGCCCATCCGACTCCCGTTGATGTCTTGCTCGTGGTGGAGGTGGCCGACTCCACGCTTGCGTACGATACACAAATTAAGCTGCCCCTTTATGCCCGCCACCACATCCCGGAGGTCTGGCTGGTCGATCTGGTCAACCAGCGGCTGAGTATTCATTGTTCCCCTACGGCTTCAGGGTTTCAAGATGTTCAGCCGCATTCCAATCTCTCCACTGTGACGCCTTTGTTATTGGCAGGGGTCATGGTCGATCTTTCTGATCTGTTTTAACGTCATTGAGTGACACTCGCTCGTGGGAGCGATGACACGACCAATGGCTGTTCAGAAGAGTCAGCACGCTTCCATTTTCTCATTGCCCGACAGACCCTTTGGGCATCCGAGCACGATAAAAGAAGGGCTGACCTGAGGTAAGCGCTGACAGCTTTGGGAAAAGGAAGCCCGTCCGTTCCATATTGCTCTTGTAAACAGGATCGCTCGCGGCAAGTACCTGCTCCTCACGTCGAGCGCGATAGGCTAAAAGCCCAGTATGTGCTGCCGCAAGAAAGATATAGGCGGGACACAAATTCGAGAGTAAGATTCCAATGTCGAGAAGGATATGCCCCATATATATTGGGTGGCGGACTTGGCTATAAGGCCCAACCACAATTGCGTCACGGACCTCAATAAATACGGCAAATGAGCGGCGTAAGTGGAAAAGTGCGAACAATGCAATTGCTTGCCCCCCCAAGCCGAAAAGGATGGAGCTGATAATGAAGAAGGGAAGCCATGACTGAGGGGTATAATTTTCCGTCATCCCCCCCGGCATATACGCAAGGAAATTATATGAGAGCGTGAAATAGGCGGCGAGGAGCGGGATTAAAATCGCCGACCAGTTCTCTGGTGCATGTTGTGGGCGCTTACTGAACAGCAAAATACCTCCACTAAACCCATTGAAAATGGCGAGTAGGCTATACCTGACGAGGAGATAATACGAGAGCACCGCGGGTGCGTTGCTTGGCTCTCTTTCTTGGAGGAGCGCCGCTATTTCTCCTGACATTAAAAAGAGATTCTTGAGCGCATAGTACAACATGAAGGACGAAAGGAGGTATTTCTCTATGTAGAAAGAAATATCCCCAAAGAAAAGGTTCTTGAAACTCTTATTCATACTTCCTGCTCCCCAAGTGTCGTTCATGGTCAATCTATCGGACCATTACCTTTATTCTTTAGGATAGAAGGCTTTGTGCCCGCGTGACTGCAGATCAGCAGGCGAGAAGATTTCCTGTCGCGTGTAGTGAGGTTATGAAAAACTTACCACATGCGAAGCTATAGGAAAGCGACACTAAGATGCGGATTGGAAAATCGGGCACTCCCCACCAAACCAGGGTTCGGTCAGGTTATGACCCCGTATCTTGGTGTATTTTCCCTATAGGTGGAGACGTGAACGTAAAGTAACGAATTCAGAGCTGAGCTCCAGTTAACTCCACACTCCCACACCACTGCTTTGGTTGAGTGTGTAGGTAGTTCCTTGCGGGCATTGGCCCGTAACATCGACTGCGATGATTGCAAGAGGAGTAGTGCTACCGACCGTTACAGAGACACCAATGCTGGGAGAAAATTGAGCTTGCGCTAAGGTGCCATAGGCGAGATTAGTAGCAAAGAATGCTTCCATTGCTGTAAATGCATTCTTTGCATCCGCCATCGTTCGAGCACAGTAAGCAGTAGCTCGGTAGCGGGCAAATTGTGGAATCGCGATTCCTGCGAGAATACCTATAATGGCGACGACGACTAATAGTTCAATCAAGGTAAACCCTTTTTCATTGGTCATAACGTGCACTCCTGGTTGATGAAATAAACGTAGTGTTTAAGCAATCAATAGGCCAAGGACAAAATAACGCGCGGAGGCGATACAACTAATCGCAGGTCTGATCTTTTCATACGAACAGCCAAACGGATATTCTGAGTACTATGCGCCGGAATTATTCAGCATTTTGATTTTTATCCCAACAGGTCTTGACGACGTATTGAATCGAAGATCGGAAAAAGAGTTCGGGAAAAATAGGAGTGCGCTAAGAAGATATGACAGAAAGTGTCATTCGTATCGAAGCCACATTTTGTTTAATGATGAAAGGATGAAAGGATGAAAGCGAGCCGCATTCCTCGGATGAGATCGGAAATTAAGCATATTGTGATGGTTATGCGGTAATAGCGATGTTCTAGTTTCGTCTAGCCATGTGACCAGTGTCTTGGAGAAGAAGAACGGACAAAAAAAAGCGGGCGCTGTGTAGTCAGCGTCCGCTTTGAGTGATCAAACGATAAGGATGTTACCAACTATACTGCGGGGCAGCAGTCGGACTAAAAGTGAAAGTATCACCCAGCCCACCATCTCCATTTTGATCGCAATTGGGATGCATTCCGGTTACAGAAGTGATAGTCGTCGCGGTGAAGGTAGGAGTGACAACAACACCCTGGCTGGGGGTAATACCGGGGAAACCACTATAAGTCTGGGCCTCAACGTAAAATGCTTCGAGGGCGGTCACCGTATTTTTTACATCCGACTCCGCTCGGCTACAAAACGCCTTTGCGCGGTACGCCGAAAACTGCGGGATCGCGATCGCTGCCAAGATGCCGATGATGGCAACCACGACTAACAGTTCGATGAGTGTAAAGCCTTTTTGATTTTTCAGGACCATGATAAATACCTCCTCTGGTAATTATAATTGTCGTTTGGTTGTTTAGTTCCGGGTTACGAATCCACCATTCACTCTTGCCGTCTCTGTACTCTTCTTTGGGGAGGGAAGATTTTCTTTTTTCTTCTCCTTTCTTCTGTTTTCTGATTGTTTATGGAAGCAACCGACGTGCCAGGTGCAAAGAAAGCGGAGAGGTGAAGTGCCAATGTGCGGAATCTTAGAAATTTCAGCGACTTGTCGCCTTTTGCGAAAAACGTTTCGGATCAAATAAATGAATAAGAACTGAGAGAGTGACGTATTATGTCGAAGATCGTTAAAATTTTGACGGATGGGGAATGGGTCTGGATGTTAGGGGCTAGGGGTTGGTAACTGAGAATTGACAATCGGCTGTTACGTTTTAAGGTCAAGGTCAAGAAAGTTCGGAGTTGCGATAGACCGGGGACCGAAGACCGGAGCTAGACAGTTCGGAGTTAGGGTAGTTCGGCACCTGGGGAGGTTCGGAGTTAAAGGCATTTGACGGCAGTTCGGGTTAGCCTGCCCCTTTCTATAACTCAATCGGAAGGGTGAGGTGCGGTGTAAATAACTATGATATGCCAGATACTCAGATGATGGGTAAAATCGTAGTCAAGCCAAATCACGGCTGAGCAAAGGTTATGAATGCCGCTCCATCTCTATCCCGACGTCCACGCGTCCGGCTCCGTGCCGCCAGATTGGACTCCTACACGTAGCGGTACGATCAAGTATCCGGTTCGTAACCCTGCCGTGCTCCGTGAGTTGCGGCGATTACGCCCCGGTCGCTGGCAAAAGGTCATCAAACAAGGGAATCGCGGCGAAGTCCACTATTTTGAACATTCCTCCGGGCATGTTGCCGGGGTCAAGTTTTTCTCTTCACGGTAACTGTATGAGACAACAGCAGCCCTCTCGCATCTTTCTTTCTGTAGCTCTTGAAGATAGTACTCAGCAGCAGGAACTATTTGCCTTGTTGAATCTCGGACTCGTCCAAGCCTTGGCAAGTGGAGTTGTCAGTCCTACGGAAGCGGTCCAGCGATTCTATCATGCGGAGAATTGTCTTTATGTCCAGCAACACTTCCGCCAGAAGGCCGCTCAGGTGCTTATGAGTCATGGGGTACAGTTGCCTGACCTCTTTGAGGGTTTGCCAGCGGAGGAAGCTCAACGCGAATTGTACCACGAGTTGGAGCGCATGCGTACTCTTTGTTTACTGCTCTTGGAAAAGAAGCGAGCTTCCGGTGTTGCCTCCCGTGCTGCCGCATAGTCGAGGCAGTTCGGGGTTGAAAACAGTTGAAGACGGTTCGGAGGGAGGTGGAGGGCGAATTTTGGTGGCTCCCGGTCATTGACTCGGGTTTTCGGTCCTAGGAAAGATGATACTTTTGTAACCGATGTCGGAGGGAGCGGTAATTGATACCGAGGAACTCGGCTGCTTTCTTCTGGACACCCCCAGCTTTTTCTAGAGCAGCTTGCAAAATGCGTTGT
This sequence comes from Deltaproteobacteria bacterium, assembly GCA_013140885.1. Taxonomy (GTDB): domain Bacteria; phylum Desulfobacterota; class Binatia; order Bin18; family Bin18; genus JABFSC01. The sequence goes on from JABFSC010000566.1 coordinate 11,889, forward strand.
TCGTATTCTTCTAATTCTGCATCAAGGTTGACGCCCTTGCCGAAGAAGTCAGTCTGATGGCCGCCGTTGCCATTTTGTGGCACTCGTGGCGCAATTGTGGTCCTCGGTCCGGCATGAGGGGAGATGTGGAGTGACGCCGGAAAGTCTTCGCAGTGGATCGTCTCCTCTTCCGCCATTGTGACCGCATGCTGAATGATATTCTCCAACTCCCGGATATTACCTGGATAGGTATGTTCAAGCAGGGTCTTCATTGCTTGCGGGGACACCTGTTTGACCGTTTTCCCATTGGTGGTCGCGAATTTGGCGAGAAAATGATGAATCAGTAAGGGGAGATCGCCAGCACGCTGTCGTAATGGTGGCAATGGGATGGTGATGACGTTGAGACGATAGAAAAGGTCCTCCCGAAACCGTCCGTCCGCGATCTCGGTTTCGAGATTGCGATTGGTGGCCGCAACCACACGGACATCGACGTGAATGCCCTTGTTGCTACCGACGGGAGTCACTTCTCTCTCTTGCAGGACACGGAGCAGTTTGACTTGGAGCGCAAGTGGAAGTTCGCCAATTTCGTCAAGAAAAATCGTACCGCTGTCAGCTTCGCGGAACAGTCCTGGCCGATTATTGATTGCGCCAGTAAAAGCGCCTTTGACGTGCCCGAAAAGTTCGCTTTCAATCAACGATTCGGGGATGGCTCCACAGTTCACTGGGACGAAGGGACGATCGGCACGAGGACTTTTGTCGTGAATCGCGCGGGCAACGAGTTCTTTCCCTGTTCCGCTTTCACCACTGATTAAGACCGTGCTCGTGCTCGCCGCGACTTTGGCGACGAGTTGGTACACCTTATTCATCGCCTCGCTGCGTCCAACCAACCCGGCGAAGTTTTCTACTGTTTCTTCGCGAAAAGTTCCAAGCCGTTCAAATTCTCTGGTCTCTTTGAGTCCCCGCTCAAGCGCTTTGACGCCGGTGACATCTTGCACGCTATATAATGCTCCAATCTGGTTCCCGTAGGTGTCGGTCAGAGAGGAGTGGGCCAAACGTAGCATCCGGTCCGATATGTCAGCGCCATTTCTAAATGCAAACTCAATCGGTCCATTGAGCAATGATTGACTTCCTAGTTGGGGAAAAATCTCCTGGAGTGTTTTCCCCGCGCATTCGTTGGCGCGGAGCCCCAAAATCTCCGTCATCGGGCGATTGGCGTACTCAATGGTGCTTTCCGTACTCGTGATGAAGAGGCCGCTCTCGAGATTGTGAATAACGCCCTGGTAGAGAGAGGAGAGATGACCGAACGCCAGATTCCGCTCTGCAAGTAGTATCTCTACTTGAGAAAGGCGTTGCGTGAGATAACTGCCGAGGAACCCAACCGCGTAAAACGACAACAAATTGGTGGCGAGACGGATCGTCAGTTCAAGGCTAGGTGTTGGACTCGCGAACAAGAACGCTGGAGAACCATAGCTCGCATAAGGCAGGGCTCCATAATACAGCAAATCGACCGTGCCACCGTAAGTCAGGGTTGCCAAGGAAGCCGCCACGAGTGCACCGCGGCGGAAAAGGAGAAATGCGGCATTGAGAATGGCGAGGTGATAGAGAAAAAGAAAAGGACTTTCAATCCCACCAGTCAGAATGATAGTTCCGGTAATAAAGAGGATATCGAAGACAACTTGCGTGTAGGAAAACACGGCAAGGTTCCGTACGCGAGTAAGCAATAATCCTGAAACGAGAGAGACGAAATAGGTAAAACCAATGGCCCCGAAGAGCAACTTCTCTGGGGAAGAACGAATACCCGCATGGGAGTACGAGAGGAACACGACACCAAGCAAGCATGACGTGATTCCCAGCCGTAGCAGCAGAAACCACGTCAAACGTTGGCGTAGAGAAATTTGGGAGTCATTCATAAGAAGAGGTGCTTTTGTCGCGGCGTCATGCCCGCGCAGGCGGGTATCCCAGAATCTTAAGCAGAAGCCAGGAGTTGACCCGCCTGGATGCCCGCCTGCGCGGGCATGACGAACCGCCACTCCTCAACACGAGGCTAGTTCAGCACCGTACCCAACTGGAAGATTGGCATATACATTGCCACAACCAAACCACCGATGACGACACCAAGGAAGACAATAACCAACGGTTCCATAAGGGCAGTGAGGTTTGAGACAGCGCTATCAACTTCATCGTCATAGAAATCGGCAATTTTGTTCAGCATCGAATCAAGTGCGCCGGTTGTCTCACCGACATTGATCATCTGACATACCATAGGCGGGAACACGTGACTTTCAACCAGAGGCTCGGTCAAAGTTCTTCCCTCACTAATACTCTGCCGCGCGTCCAGAATAACTTTTTCGACCACTTTGTTTCCCGCGGTTTTCCCGGTGATGTAGAGTGAGTCGAGGATGGGGACGCCTGAGGAAATAAGCGTGCTCAGCGTCCGTGTAAATCGTGCGACTGCGGCTTTACGAAAAAGGTCGCCAAAAATTGGGAGTTTCAGCAAGAATCCATCAATCGCATATCGCCCTTTTTCCGTGCGGTACCACATGCGTACAAGAAAAAAGAGCGCTATCCAAAAAGCGATGATATATTTGAGATAGGCAATCGTCACATAGCTCAGATTCATGGCGATTTGTGTTGGCAAAGGCAGCGCCTTCCCAAAACTACTAAACATATCGGCGAAGGTTGGGATAACAAAAACAAGTAAAATGGTGGTGACAATAACCGCGACTGACACAATGCTGACCGGATAGATCATCGCTCCTTTAATTTTCGATTTGAGCTTCATCGCCTTTTCCATGTACCCAGAAAGGCGAAGCAAAATCGTATCGAGAATACCGCCGATTTCACCAGCATCGACCATGTTGGTGTAGAGTTCGTCGAACTGTTTTGGATGTTTACGTAGCGCGTCACCAAAAGTAGTGCCGCCTTCAACATCCTGCTTGATCTGTTTGATTTTTTTGCCGAAGGTTTTATTCTCGGCCTGCTGGGCGAGGATGTCGAGCGACTGGACAATCGGTAACCCAGAATCAATCATGGTCGTCAGTTGCCGTGTAAAGATAACGACATCTTTGGCGGTAACTTTTTCCCCAAATCCGGGAATCTTCAATTCTTGATCGAATCTGCCTTTTGCGCGAACCTTGTTCGCTTTCGGACGGATGCGTTGGGAGCGTAGCCGAGAGATCACCGCATCTCTATTCTCCGCTTCCATTTCTCCTTGAAGAGTTTCTCCACGCGGACCAGTGCCTTGCCAGATAAAAATTGCCATAATTCACCCCAAAAGTAAGAGTCGTATTGCTGATGTTATCGGTAAACCCCGAGTTCTCTTAAATACCATGTGGGAATTTGAGAGACAAAGAACCGCGCTAAGCTTTCCTATCGGCGGATGACGGAAAAAATGAAATGGGCTCGGCGGAAGGGTTATGCTGGTTGTCTCAACGCTTGCGCGAGGGCACGGGACATCGTCGCTAACGGAGCGGGAGTATTCGTCCACAGGGTGAAGGCGAGAGCGCCTTGATGAAGCAACATGCCTCGCCCGTCATAAACCGGGCGCTGGGCTTGCTTGGCGGGCTTGAGAAACGAGGTGAGATCGGGGCGGTAGAGTAAATCGTAAAATATGCACGTTCGCGCCGTTGCTGCGTATGCGAGCGCGGGAAACTCTTCGCCATGCAGACCAACAGAGGTGCTATTGATGACCAAGGCCGCGCTTTTTAGTAACGCCGGCTCGCGTAACGCCTCAAGTGAGAGCGCTTCCAGTCGTGTCTTTCCGACTTTGGCATAAGTGCGGGCCAACGCCTGGGCATTGGCCGAGGTGCGATTGACGATCGTCACTTTCTTGCAACCCGCGCGGATAAGCGAGACTAACACCGCGCGTGCCGATCCTCCGGCTCCAATCAGAATCACATCATTGCCGCGTGGGGAAAAGCCGTGTTTCTGAAGAGAGGCTAGAAAGCCGCGCCCATCGGTATTGTCACCGAATAACTCTCCATCGCGGTTCATAATGGTGTTCACGGCTCCGCAGAGTTCCGCTTCGGTGCTGAGGGTGTCGAGATGGCCGATGACTCGCTCTTTATGCGGGACGGTGACGTTCACGCCAACCAAATTGAGAGACCGAATGCCGTGCACGGCGCGGGCGAGTTCTTTTGGTCGCACGAGGAACGGGACGTAGAGGTATGGCAGCTTGCATGCGCGAAAGGCGGCGTTCTGCATCGCCGGCGAACGTGTATGCGCAATTGGGTCACCGAAAATACCGACGATGCGAGTTTGGCCGGTGATTGACATGGGCAGTGACGTAGGGAGAACACGCTCACGTGGAGACGCAGAAACGCGGAGATGATTTTTAGGATACGGCCACTGCTGGTTGCGGAACCTCAACCTTCTTTGTTCGTGCGGGTTTGCGCGCTTTGGCGGAATCGGGTTGTCGGAGCACGGCATGAGCCGCCGCGAGTCGTGCGATCGGCACCCGATAGGGGGAACACGAGACGTAGTCTAATCCTGCCGCATGACAGAATTGGACCGACGCTGGGTCACCACCATGCTCGCCACAGATACCGATTTTGAGGTCTGGCCGCGTCGTGCGTCCCTTGTGAACCGCGAGGTCAATCAATTGGCCTACGCCGCTTTGGTCGAGTGAAACAAATGGGTCCTGCGGGAAAATGCCTTGCGTGAGGTAGTCTGGGAAAAATTTGCCCGCGTCATCTCGACTCACACCGAGCGTCATTTGTGTGAGGTCGTTCGTGCCAAAGGAGAAAAAATCCGCGACCGAGGCGATGGTATCCGCTACCACTGCCGCGCGTGGTACTTCAATCATTGTGCCCACCGTGTATGGCACGGTGACACCTTGTCGTTGACTGACCTCGGTGCAGACCTGAACAATGCGCGTGCGCAAAGTTTCTAATTCGCGCTGAAATCCGATCAGCGGCACCATGATTTCTGGAATGACCTGGACACCCTCGCGGGTCAATTCACACGCCGCTTCCATGATCGCGCGGGTCTGGGCTTCGTAAATTTCTGGAAAGGTGACCCCCAACCGACAGCCTCGGTGCCCCAGCATCGGATTCGCTTCATGCAGCGCGTTACGTTTGGTGCGGAGTCGGTCGATTGACACATTGAGTTTCGCGGCGAGATCGGCGAGTTCCTCTTCCGTATGTGGCAGAAATTCATGCAGGGGGGGATCCAGCAGGCGAATCGTAACCGGCAGGCCCGCCATCTCGCGAAAGATGCCGCGAAAATCGCTTTTCTGCATTGGGACGATTTTTTCCAGCGCGCGCACGCGACCAGCCGTGTCGTCCGCGAGGATCATCTCGCGCACCGCGTCAATACGGTCTCCTTCGAAAAACATGTGCTCGGTGCGGCATAAGCCAATGCCTTCCGCGCCAAAGGCTCGCGCCACTTTGGCATCATGCGGCGTGTCGGCATTCGCACGCACGCGCAGGCGGCGGAATTGATCCGCCCAGCCCATGAATGCCTTGAATTCCGGGGTCTCGGGATCAGGATCACTCGTGGGCACTTGGCCACGGAATACTTCTCCTGTCGCGCCATCCAGCGTGATCCACTCTCCCGCACGAATAGTGAAGTTCGCTCCGCGTACTCCGAATTGTTGCCGGTCGTAGTCAATTTCCAGGGCTTCGCAGCCGACGACCGCGCATTTGCCCATGCCACGGCTCACCAATGCCGCGTGGGAGCTCGCTCCTCCACGCGCCGTCAAAATGCCTTGCGCGGCGTGCATGCCGTTGATGTCATCCGGTGAGGTTTCAATACGAACGAGAATCACTTTGCGTCCCGCGTGCGCCGCCGCTTCCGCGTCCTCGGCGGAGAACACCACTTCTCCACTGACCGCCCCAGGTGAAGCGGGCAACCCACGGGCAATGCGATCTTTCACCGCATTCGGGTCGAGGGTCGGGTGTAATAGTTGATCGAGCTGGCCCGGCGCGACACGCAATACCGCTGT
>JABFSC010000219.1 GCA_013140885.1 Deltaproteobacteria bacterium
GCCGCCGCGCGCATTGTCATCCAAAACACCCTGTTCTTCGGACGCAAGAAACTCAGCGCCCTCACGGTCCCGTGGTGCACCTATACTGACCCAGAAATCGCGCATGTCGGCATGTATGAACAGGACGCGCAAAAACGGGGGATTGAGGTCAACACGTTCACCGTGTCGATGAAGGATGTGGATCGTGCCATTGCCGACGGAGAAGAAGAGGGGTTCGTCAAAGTTCACGTGAAAAAGGGCACGGACCAGATTCTGGGCGCGACGATTGTCGCACGCCACGCCGGTGACATGATTAACGAGATCACGGTGGCGATGGTCGGCAAGGTCGGGCTCGGCACCCTCGCGACGGTGATTCACCCCTACCCGACGCAAGGCGAAGCGGTGAAAAAGGTCGCCGACGCTTACAACCGCACTCGGTTGACCCCAACGGTCAAGAATATCTTCCAGCGCTGGCTACGCTGGACACGGTGAGCACAAGCATGGACAACTATGATTACCTGTCGTGAAATTACCTGTCGTGAATTCATAGAATTTTTATCCGCCTATCTGGCTGGGGAGCTCTCACCGGCCAGTCAGGCGGAGTTCGACTTTCATCTGAGTGACTGCCCAGACTGCGCTTTGTATCTCCAGAGTTACGAGGACACCATTCGGCTTGGAAAAGAGGCATTGACCGATCTCGATGCCCCTGTTCCGGCTGAGGTCCCGGCGGAACTCGTGCAAGGAATTCTCGCGACATGGAGACGAGAGCACCGCACGCCGCCATAGACCGCACTTGTCTGTCCGTGATAATTTGCCCGCCGTGAATTCGACAGACCAATCGCGATCCTCCCAATCCCCCTCGGACATGAACGAAGCCTCTTTACTCGCGGGGCTGCGCGCGGGTGACCAGGGGGCCTACGAGACCCTGGTCCGCGCCTACAGTGGCCGCCTGCTGGCGGTCACGCGCCGGCTCCTCCGCACCGAGGAAGATGCCAGAGACGCCATGCAAGACGCCTTCCTCTCGGCGTTTCGCGCCCTTCCCACTTTTGAGGAAGGCTCGTTGCTCTCGACGTGGCTGCACCGCATCGCCGTCAACGCGGCGTTGATGAAGCTCCGCACCCGGCGTCGCAAACCCGAGGACTCCATCGAAGACTTGCTGCCCAAATATATAGAAGATGGACATCGCGAAGACGGACACCGAGGGAACCCGACCAAACCCTGGCAGGAACCCACCGCTCTGCTGGAACGACAAGAAACCCGGACTCTTGTGCGGGAGTGTATTGACCGCCTCCCGGAGACGTATCGCACCGTGCTGCTGTTACGTGACATTGAGGAACTCGATACCGAGGAAGCCGCGCAATTGATCGGCATCAGTCCCAACGCGGTCAAGATCCGCTTGCATCGCGCACGGCAGGCCCTGCGTACCCTGCTTGATCCACACTTCCGCGAGGAACAGGCCTGAAGCAAAGGAATCGCCATGACATGTCGTGATTTCATCGACTTCTTGGAGAGCTACACCTCCGGCGCGCTCTCGCGCAAAGAGCAAGCGCTCTTTCATCTCCATCTGTCGCTGTGTCCACACTGCACGAAATACCTCGACAGCTATCAAAAGACCATCCGCATTGGCAAAGCCGTGCTGGCTCCGACTGACGACACCGTGCCAGCGGAGGTGCCGGAAGACCTCATCAAAGCGATCCTTGCCGCCCGGCCAGAAACAGCGTAACTCCGTCACTGGAGGGTTCCGTATGCTCTGGTGGATGTGGATGCTATTCGGGTTCGGGCTCCTGGCGGTGGAGATGTTCACGCCGGGGCTCTTCTATTTCTTCTTTTTCGGGGTTGGTGCGATACTTGTGGGCCTGCTGGGCGGCCTCGGTCTTGAGGTGTCGTCCACATGGCAGTGGCTTTTGTTTTCGCTCTTGTCGCTCGCCACCCTCGCGCTCTTCCGCCAGCAACTCGCGAGGCTCTTGAGCGGTAAGCATCTCAAGGTCCGCACCGGGGACTTGGACTCGCTGGTGGGGGAAATGGTGACGTTGCTCGACGACCTCGCCCCCAATGCCGCGGGCAAAGCCGAAGGACGGGGCTCGTCGTGGACGGTGGTGAATGGTGGAGCGGAACCGTTGTCAAAGGGGCAACGGTGTCGTGTCTATCAGATAGAAGGACTCACCTTGTGGGTTCGGGCGCTCTAATACAGGAAGGGAAGGAACAATGGCCGAAACAATACTGGTCGTCATCGGGCTCGGGCTCTTAGTGTGGTACATCCTCAGCCGCATCGCCATCGTGGTCCCACAGCAGAACGCGTACATCGTCGAGCGGCTGGGCAAATACGCGGGGATTCTGGAACCGGGATTTCATATTCTCGTGCCGTTCGTTGACACCATCCGCTATCGGCATTCACTGAAAGAAGGTGCTTTCGACATCCCCGAGCAGGTCTGCATCACCCGCGACAACGTGCAGGTGCATGTCGATGGCGTGCTGTACTACAAGATCGTCAACCCGGAACGCACTTCCTATGGCATCACCAACTATGAATTCGCGGTCTCGCAACTCGCGCAAACCACGCTACGCAGCGAGATTGGCAAAATCGAGTTGGACCGCACCTTCGAGGAACGGACGCAGATCAATACCAACGTCGTCAATGAACTGGATAAAGCCACGGAGTCGTGGGGCATCAAAGTGTTGCGCTACGAAATCAAGAACATCACGCCGCCGCAAGATGTGCTGGCGGCGATGGAAAAACAGATGCGCGCCGAGCGCGAGAAACGGGCGGTGATCCTCACCTCCGAGGGCGAACGCGACGCGGCCATCAACACCGCCGAAGGCGACAAGCAGCAGGCGATCAAAGCCTCGGAAGGGAATAAGCAGCAGCAGATTAACGAAGCCGAAGGGCAAGCGGCGGCGATCACGGCGATCGCCATCGCCACCGCCGAAGGGATTCGTAAAATCGCCGAGGCGATCCAGTTACCTGGTGGGTTCGAAGCCGTGCAGTTGCGGGTCGCCGAGCAGTACATTGGCCGCTTTGGCGAACTCGCGAAAACCACGACCACGATGATCCTTCCCGCCAATGTCTCGGACATCGGGTCGATGATCGCGATGGCGATGAATGTGATTAACCGGGCACCGGCGGGAGATACGAAGAAGTTGTAGGCTCGTCAGGCAAACAAGTCCCTGCGGGTCTGGGGCTCAGGAGGTAGGGAGATGCGCAAGCCGTTCACATTCATCCTGCTATTCGCGGTCCTGGCGACCCCCGTCTCGGCGCAGGAATGTCCCCCGCTGCTGGCGTACAAGATGAAACCCCTACGTGGTGGCCCGCCGGTGAATTTTTGCGAGGCCTACCGGGGCAAGGTGGTGCTCATCGTCAACACGGCTAGCCAGTGCGGCTATACGCCGCAATTCAAGGGACTCGAAGCCGTGTACCAGAAGTACCGGGAGCGGGGGTTGGTGGTGTTGGGGTTTCCGTCCAACGACTTCAAACAGGAATTCCTCGAAGCCGAACGCACCGCGAAGGTGTGCTATCTCAATTACGGGGTGAGTTTCCCCATGTTTTCCACGAGTGCGGTCACGGGGAGCGAGGCCAACCCCTTGTTCAAGCAACTGGCGGCGCAGTCCGGCCAGGAACCTCGATGGAACTTCCATAAATATCTGGTGGACCGGGCAGGCAAGGTGGTGGCGGCCTACCCAGCGCAGACCACCCCGGAGGATGCTGGGCTAGGGAAGCAGATCGAGGCGTTGTTGGAAGGGGTGAGTCAACCGTGAGCACGCTTCCGCGCCTGACGGTTAGACCTTCATGGCCTTGTCAGCGAGCGAGTGCCGAGTTCCCCTCTCGGTTGGGCAATGGCATTCAGTTAGCGGGTTCTGAAAGTTCCCTCTCCCGGCTGGGAGAGGGCATGGGTGAGGGGAGTTACGTGATCTTTCCTTGTGGCAACAAGTAGTCGCCTGTGCTACTGAAGCCTGATGAAAACCGATAGTCTGTTCTACCGGTTGTTTCAGACCGATCCGGCTTTGGTCCTGGAACTCGCGGGCCTCGCTGTGCCTGAGCCAGGGCGCTATCGGTTTGGCTCGCACGAAGTCAAACAGACCTCGTTCCGTATGGACGGAGTGATGGAGCCGCCCCCCGACCAGCCGGATGCCCCGATGGTGTTCGTCGAAGTGCAATTTCAACCTGATGACGGTTTTTACCTGCGCTTCTTGAGTGAATTGCTGCTGTATCTGCGGCAGTATCAGCCGCTGCGGCCGTGGCACGCCGTGGTGTTGTATCCGCACGCGATGCTGGAGCGCCTCAATTTGCTCAATCGGCCATTTCTCGCCTTGCCGAATCTGCATCGCATCGTGCTCACGGAGCTGCCGTTGTTAGCGAGCCCCAATCCGAAACTGTGGCTGATCGCGCTGATTCTGGCGGAAGAGACCGAAATTGCCCCGATCGTCAACCGCGTCCAGGCCCATCGACAACAGCACCCAAGCGAGGGCATCGACTGGGTAGAATTGTTGGAAACGGTGCTGGTTTATAAATTGCCACATTTTACCCGAGAGGAGATTCAAGACATGTTCGGCTTCAATGACATTGAATTGAAACAGACTCGCTTTTATCAACAGGCCGTCGGTGAAGGACGTGTGGAAGGACGTGTGGAAGGACGTGTGGAAGGACGTGTGGAAGGGGAAGCGACCTTGCTGCTGCATCTCTTACGCCTGCGGTTCGGTGCCGTCCCAGGGGAGGTGGAAGCACGAGTCATGGCGGCCAACACCGAAACGCTGCTGCGGTGGAGCGAACGCCTCTTGACGGCCACGGCTCTCGACGCGGTGTTTACGGAGTGAGGGTGGCAAGGCAACCGGCAAAAATAAAAACAGCGACCATCTCTCGGTGCAAAGTTCGGCGTTTTGGGCTTCGATCTCAGTCAGTGTTCTTCATCTTTGCCTTTTGCCTTCCCCTCCTCACTATCCGTTGAAAAACTTGCTCTTGCTCCCAGACTTCGGTAGATTCCCTGTGCTAGACTTCTAACCCTGCCTCGCGCTCGTCGTCGAGCGCGGGAGCCATTGACTGAAAAGTGAGGGGGCAATGCAAGCGGGACATTCGGGAATTCTCACCATCTCGAAGGACACATGGCCGAGGCGATTTTTCTTTGCGCTGCTGCTTCTCAGCGCCGTGCTGTGGCGCACGGAGAGCTGGGGGCAGAATTTGTTGGGCAATGCGGATTTTGACGATGCGGCCGGGTTGACGAGCTGGACGGCGTTTGGCGGCGCCAACGGTACCCAGATTCATGAGCCCGCCGAGGACGTGGGCAACGTGGCGGCGTCGGGGGCAGTCGATCTGACGCTCAATGGGGCTACGATCGCGGGAGACCAGAGCGGCATTAGTCAATGCGTGACGGTCGTGCCGACGACGAACTACAACTACGGCACCCGAGTGAAAGTGCCCACCG
>JABFSC010000339.1 GCA_013140885.1 Deltaproteobacteria bacterium
GACGGAGTACAAAGCCTATGCCGAAAATCCGATCAATGTACCGAGATATTGAAGGAGGAATTTTTACGAGGGCCACATCCCGGGCAAGAAAACCTAGCCGCTGAGGCCACTTTTAGACGCCCTAGGCTTAACGTCATACTATTCAGTGAGAGCAGAGCATCAGACCACACGTGAACTCGCCGAGCAGTGCCTCAGCTTAGCCCAAAACGAGCAAGACCCGATACTTCTATTAGGCGCGTATCTGGAGCTAGGATCAGCCTCTTTCTCCCTTGGCGAGCTTGCCCAGGCCCTGCAACAACTAGGACAAGGGATGTCCCTCTATAATCCCCAAGAGCGTAGTGCTCATATCCGCCTGTATGGATATGACCTCGGAGTTTCATGTTTCGCTCGCGCAGCTTCAGTATTGTGGCTGATGGGCTATGTGGATCAGGCTCTTCAGAAGGTACGAGAAGCTCTTACCCTTGCCCAACAGCGCGCCCATCCTTTTAGCGTAACGTATGCTCTGAGTTTTGCCGTAGAATGCCATCGGCTTCGTCGAGAGGCTCACGCCACCCAAGAACGAGCGGAAGCAGTTCTAGCGCTGGCCACTGAACAGAGCTTTCCACTCTGGGCGGCAGCGGCAACGATCTACCGAGGCTGGGCATTAGCTGAACAAGGACAATCTGAGGAAGGGATCACACAAATACGCGCCGGGTTGTCTTCCTGGCGAGCCACGGGAGCGGAGGTTGGATTGCCGTCGTGGCTTGGGCAGTTGGCCGAGGCGTACGGGGTCGCAGGGCAGATTGAAGCAGGATCAACCACGCTAAACGAAGCGCTGGCTATAGTCCAACAGACTGAGGAGCGTTGGTGGGAGGGGGAACTCTACCGGCTTAAAGGGGAACTGACGCTTCAGCAGGAAAATCAAAAGGCAAAAGGCAAAAATCAAAAGCTAAAAATTCCGGAGCCTAAATTCCAGATCCTAAATCCCCAAGCCGAAGCCTATTTCCTCAAAGCCATTGAGGTCGCTCGCAAGCAACAAGCCAAATCCCTTGAACTGCGCGCGACGGTGAGTCTTGCCCGCTTGTGGCAACAGCAAGGCAAGCGACCCGAAGCTCATGATCTGTTATCCGAGATCTACAACTGGTTCACCGAAGGGTTTGATACGAAGGACTTGCAAGAGGCCAAGACGCTGCTCAACGAACTTGCGTAAAAGAGACCTTCTGATGAGAGAATCCCTCACACTGGAAGAAGTCCGACAACGCTATGGGACGAATACTCCTCGTCGCCAGTTTCTGTTTAATCGTCTACGAACAATTGCCCGCTTGTTGACCGAGACTAGCCAACTTCGTCAGTTGTCTCTATTGAGAAGTTTCACTACTGCCAAGCCTCTTCCCATAATACGAGGTGCGCGATGATGTCCATGAAACGTAAGCCGACGTGGCCAGGTGAGATTCTGCGGGAAGAATTTCTTATTCCTCTGGGAATTACCCAGAAAAAATTAGCTGAGCATCTGGGGTGTGATTTCAAGGTGATTAATTGGATTATCAATGAAAAAGCGCATGTGACCCCGGGACTTGCGCTCAAGCTGGCTGCGGCGCTGAGTACCACTCCAGACTTTTGGCTCAACGCCCAGAAAGCAGTTGATCTGTATAACGTCTCTCGTTCACTCTCCACCCTGCCGAAACCTCTGTTGAGAAAAGCGAGCTAAGGAAGGACACACTATGAACCGCCAAAGCCAAATCAAAATGACCTCGGAAGAACGCGACAAATTTCTGAGCGAAAAAGCGCGCACCATGATGCTGTGCACCATCGACAAGGACGGATTTCCGCATGCCGTGGCGATGGCCTACATGATGAAAGACGGCTGTGTCTACATGACCTCGTTCAAGAAAGCACAAAAAGTGGTGAACGCCCGGCGCAACCCGAAAGTGGCCGTCATGGTGGAAACCGGGACGGCCTATAACGAACTCAAGGGCGTGATGATTCGCGGTCGCTGCGAGGTGTTCGACGATCCCGATGAGGTGTGGAAGATCATGCGCGAGATTCGCGCGTTTCAGGAAGGGGGCACGCCAGCGCCCGCCAGCGCCGTCGTGCAAGCGCGTGCCAAGAAACGCGCGGTGCTCAAGATTACCCCGGAGAAGATCACCAGTTGGGATCATAGTAAGTTGCCGCCGGATACCTACTGAGAAGAAACCAAAAGGCAAAAAGAAAAAGGCAAAAGGCAAAAATGACGGACCTCTGAGTGAAGGAGCGTATAATGAAACTCGGCTTCATGGAAGATTTTCGTAACCCCAAGGAGTGGCGACGGCCATTTCCTGAATTGTACAAAGCCATTCTTGACCAAATCGTTCGCTGTGAAGAGCTGGGCTATGACAACGCTTGGCTGACGGAGCATCACTTTACCGAGGACGGCTACAATCCCTCACTGTTTCCGACTGCGGCCGCCGTGGCCGCACGCACCAGTCGTATTCGTATTGGGACTTTTATCCTCCTGCTGCCTTTTCAGCATCCGGTGCGCACAGCTGAAGACGCGACCTGTGTGGACATCTTGTCGAATGGTCGGTTCGACCTCGGTGTCGGCCAGGGCTATTCCTACAAAGAGTTTCACTCATTCTGTATGCCCCGCGAGGAGCGTTCGGCGCGTTTGGCTGAGGGAGTGAAGCTCGTCCAACGGCTCTGGAGTGAAGAGAACGTCACGTTCGAGGGGAAGTTCACCAAAGTCAAAGACATGACGCTATCGCCGAAGCCTGTGCAAAACCTGATGCCGATGTGGATTGGCGCGCGCGCGGAAAAGGCGACACGGCGCGTGGCACGCAGTGGCGCGCATCTCATGGCCACGCTCGGCCCAGACCCAGCCCCGTGGTATATCGACGAACTGAAAAAGCATGGGCGTGATCCCAAGGATTTCAACATCGCGCAGCTCCGTCTCGTGTATACGGCCAAAACCGAGGACGAAGCCTGGGCAAACGTCGCGCCGCACCTGCACAGCATGATGGAGTTCTACGGTCATATTCTCGCCGAAGCGAACGATGCACCCGGTGATAAAGATGTGTGGACGTTCAAGCATCACAGCGAGATCCGCAATTCCGCCTTCGGGCGCGCGGCGATGGTCGGCACCCCGGACCAAGTCGCCCGCAAGATTGAGCAGTTCCAGAAGGAGTTCCAATGCACCCATTTCATCATGCTCACACAGTTGCCGGGGCTCGATCCGAAGAAGGCGACAACCGCGTTTGAGTTGTTCGCGAAGGAAGTAAGACCACACTTCCAGAAGTAGTGAGGGAATTGAGTTGTCGGGTCATTGAGCCATTGAGGAACCTCCCTTGAATTCTTCTAATGATGCAATCGCCTGATGACTCAATGACTCAATGGAGGAGAATCATGCGCTTCACTAACAAATCCGTTCTTGTTACCGGTGGTGGCAGCGGCATCGGGCGTGCCGCTTGTCTGGCCTTTGCCCGCGAAGGCGCTGATGTCGGCGTTGCTGATGTCAGTGTGGAGGGCGCTGAATCCACCGTATCGGAAGTAAAGAATCTTGGACGAAAGGCCATCGCTATTCAGGTTGACGTGACTGATCCGGCTTCCGTGCAGACGATGGTCACGCAAGCCGTGGCCGCGTTGAGCACTCTGCATGTGCTCGTGAACAGTGCCGGGGTACGGGAGATCGTGCCGTTTCTCGAATTGCCCTTCGCGGAATGGCAGCGTGTCATCGCCGTCAATCTGACCGGAACCTTCCTGTGTAGCCAGGCCGTGGCGCGGCATCTGGTCATGCAAGGAACGGGTGGCAAAATTATCAATCTGGCGTCCGTGGCCGGATTGACGGCGGTGCCGAACCGCGCCGCCTATGTCGCGTCCAAACATGCGGTAGTGGGCTTAACCAAGGAGATGGCGTTGGAGCTGGCGGACAAGAACATTCAGGTCAACGCGGTCGCGCCTGGGGTCGTGCGCACGTCAATGACCGAATCGTATTTCGACAAACCGTCCGTGGTTGCCACATTGCAGAAAGCCCATCCTGCAGGTCGGTGGGCGCAACCAGAAGAAATCGCCAACTTGATTCTCTATCTTGCGTCACCAGAAGCCGCCTTCATTACTGGGGCAACGTTCCCGATTGATGGTGGGTTCTTGGCCGGGAAAGGGGTCTGAGAGGGGGAATTGTATGCAACTCCAAGGACAAGTCGCACTCATTACCGGCGCTGGCCGCGGGATCGGCAAGGCCATCGCCCTGCGGTTCGCTCGTGAAGGCGCGGACATTGCCGTGCTCGACATTAAGAGTGAAGGGGCGCAAACCACGGCGGAAGAGATTCAAGCCTTGGGCCGACGGACCTTTGTCAAGATCGTCGATGTCTCACATTGCGAGGCCGCCCAAGCCGCCGTGCATGAAGCCGCCGCCGCTCTTGGTCGGCTTGATATCATCGTGAACAACGCCGGTATCGGCAAAGCCCAGCACTTTCTCTCGGTCACCAAGGAGAACTGGGAGCGCCACATCAATATCCACCTCAATGGATCGTTCTATTGCGCGCAAGCGGCGGCACAGGAGATGGCGAAACGGAAATATGGCCGTATCATCAATATCGCGTCCATCGCCGGGCTGATTGGACCGATTGACCTCGCGCCATACGGAGCCGCGAAGGCGGGGATCATTGGCATGACCCGCACCGCCGCGCTCGATTTGGCGGACTATGGAATTACCGCCAATGCCATTGCCCCTGGCCCGATTGATACGGAACTCCTGCGGACCTGGCCACCAGATGCGCTGCGCGATCGCGCTCAACACATGCCAATCGCGCGCCTGGGGACGGTCGAAGAGATCGCGCACGCCGCGCTGTTCCTGGCCTCGCCCGATTCCGGGTTCATTACGGGCACGGTGCTCACCGTCGATGGCGGGTCAATAGCGGCGGGTTCGTATATGGTCGAAAAGTATCGTCGGCGCAAGACGGGAGCGTAAAGAGAAAGAGGACCCTGAAATCACAGTCCGTTTCACAACAAAAGGAGGGGAAACCATGCGAGTCGGTTTTATCGGTTTGGGGAACATGGGCGGTCCGATGGCGAAACATATTCTTGACGCGGGCCATACGTTGACGGTTTACGATGTCCGTAAAGAGGCGGCCAGCACTCATCTGCAAGGCGGAGCGCGGTGGGCTGAAAGCCCGATGGCGGTATCCGCTGCTAGTGAGATTGTCTTCACCTCCTTGCCTGGCCCCAAGGAAGTCGAAGCGGTGGCGTTGGGAGAAGGTGGCGTTCTGCAAGGGGCCGCGCCTGGCACGGTCTATATTGATCTCTCGACCAATTCGCCGACGCTCATCCGTCGGATTTGCGAGGTGTGCAAGGACAAGAACGTCCACGTTTTGGATGCGCCAGTGAGCGGTGGACCCATCGGTGCGCAGCAGGCGACACTCGCGGTGATGGTTGGTGGCGACCGGGCCGTCTACGACCGCGTGAAACCCGTGCTGGATGCGATTGGCAACAAGGTGTCGTATGTCGGCGCGATTGGCTGTGGCGCCATCGCCAAGTTGGTCCACAACATGATTGGCATCTGCACCCAAGTGATCTTGGCGGAAGGGTTTACCCTGGGGGTCAAAGCCGGAGTTGATCCCGAAGCCTTACGACAAGCGGTGGTCAATGGTGCCGTCGGCCAAGGGCTGATGTTGAACTACATGGTGCCTAATGTTGTGTTCAAGGGTGATTACGACACGGTCCGTTTTGCCCTGAAATTGGCTCGCAAGGATATTGGGTTAGCGACTGACCTCGCGCGTGAGTACAATGTCCCGTTCAAGGTGGGCAATTTAGTCGAGCAAGATCATATTGAAGCAATGGCGCGCGGCTGGGGTGATCGTGACTCCACGGTGCCGTTCGCGCTGCAAGAAGAGCGCGCTGGCGTGAAGGTGCGCAAGCTGTGACGAGGGAAAATCAAAGGTAAAGTCACTTGATCCCCCTCACCCTCACCCTCTCCCATCCGGGAGAGGGAACCAGGAAACAAGCTCACCACCATCGCCGACCTTGAATATCAAGGCTCATTCGCAGTCCTTCATATTTTTGCCTTTTGCCTTTTGCCTTTTGCCTTTTGCCTTTTGCCCTCCGTCTACGCCGCGGTTTTCGCCAAAAACTCCCGCACTCGGTCGATACACCCCTGTTTATCGAACTCGCGGTGAAACCCGGCGGAAATCATGCTGGGGTCACCGGCATAGTAGAACTCATACAGCGTGTGCCGCGAACCGAAGTCCGTGCCCACTAAATCCCACGCCAGCTTGAAGAGACTTTGTTTGTCCTCCGCCGATACCTTCGCGCCACGATAATACTTCCGCAAGGTATCGCCGATGGGACTGTCAAAAGCCGCGAGCGTCGCGGGTGGTTGCATCAAGCCACTGGCACCCAAGCGACGCACCATCTCCATGAGTCGTGGATAAATACGCGGCCCCCACACGCGCCCAACTTGTAGCGGTTGCAAGGCCGGATATGTCACGCCATTGCTGGGATCTACAATCGCTTGCATCTCCGCCGCGAGCAGCGCGGACTTAATGATCTCGACATAACTCGCCGCCTCGCCCAGCATCTCCTGTACCGGAGGCGTATTCTGCACGCCAATCGCTTCGGCCATCGCGCAGAGGACGCCATAGACAAACTCGATTTTCGAAAGGAGCCGCGTGTTGGTCTGATGCGCGGTCAATTCACGGACGCGGGTCATTGGATAGGCT
This sequence comes from Deltaproteobacteria bacterium, assembly GCA_013140885.1. Taxonomy (GTDB): domain Bacteria; phylum Desulfobacterota; class Binatia; order Bin18; family Bin18; genus JABFSC01. The sequence goes on from JABFSC010000339.1 coordinate 6,669, forward strand.
CCCGCCACCAGACGAGGGTTCCCATGCAGAAAGACACGGTCCCACGGCACCAGCACATCATCGAACACCACCACGGCATCCATTTCATCAAAGCGCGCGCTGAGGGGATGATCGGCGTATTGGCCAGGATGGTTGAACGGCTCGCGGCAGAGGACTTTCACCCCCGGCGTCGCCACGGGGATACTAAATGTGAGGGCATACCGCGTCTCGGCTTCCGTCAATGTTGGCGGAAATGGCCAGACATAGATGTCATCGGCAAACGGAGCGGCGGTGGCGAGCATCTTCCCACCACGAACAATCAATCCCTGTGTGGTCTCTTTGACGATGCCCAAGCACAGATAGGGATCATCTTGCTCCGCGCGATTCTTCGTGCGGTCCACTTGGGGATCGATCAGGGCGTGCGTGAGAAATAGATCATGTTCTCGACAATGCTCGTAGTAACGCCACACGCGGTCCGCGCACTCCGGGCTTTGTTGCGCGAAATACTCTTTCTTCGCGGCCCACGCGGTAATCATGCTGTTGAGGAAATCCGCGCTCCGCCCCATCATGCCGCAGGTGGCATCGGCCCACAGTTTAATCATCTGACGGCGGCGTACCAGGTCTTCGCGTGAATGCGGGATGAGGAACGATAAGCCCACCGGGTTGCCGGTCGTTGGAGAGGGATAGGTCAACTGGGACTGGAGCGTGGGATCATGTTGCATGTCATAGAGATGCGCGAGACTTTCAATCGAGGCGCGAAAGGCGGGGTGGGTCGTGACATCTTTGACACGTTCGTTACCGAGCCACACCTCACGGTTGTCTCGGAGCCCTTGAATAAACTCAGCGCCAGTCCGAATACCCATAGCATGTCCCTCCGTGTAGTTGGTGAAGCCGAAAGACGCTACTGGCCGGTCTTGGGATGGTCAAGTGGGGAAGTCCAGGAGAAAAGTGCTTTGGCGAACACGGTGAAAAGCGCTATATGAGAGCCAGCAACAAATCGGCGACAGTTGGTGTATCGGGGAGCGTATGCGTCCGAGGTCTGTTTCATTAGCATGGATCTTCGCCTTGTGTGTCTTCTGCTGGGGCAGTGGATTCAGTTTCGCCGCGGAACAGAAGCCGCCGCGCCCGAAGAAGCTGAACTCGCAGCAGCAACTGCGGGCGCGTCTTGGTGTGTATGTCGTCGTCTGGGAAGTCACGACTGATATGAAAGGGAAAGTCGAGCAGGCGCGCATCGCGAAGATCATCCCCCCTCTTGGGGAACAGGAGCCGACTGCTCCCATTGAGATTCCAGCGGTGTACCAAGACAATGCGCGGAAGAAGATCGCGCAGCGAAAATATCGGGTGATGACGGAAGTCGTGGAAACTCCAGAGCCTCCAGCCGTCAAAGGACGCAAGAAACGCAGTCGTCACAAAGCCGCCCCCAAGCCCACACGACCTGTTCCCATGAAAGTGTTCACCTCGTCGTACTATGATCCACGCCGGCCAGAGGAAGTGATTGTCCGGCTGCCGCGCAAATGAAGAGGGGCGCGGAGAACAACCATGAAGCACTCTGGAGGGCTTGTGCGGAAGATGCTTGGAGCGATGTGCGTGAGCGTGCTCTTTTTTCTGGTTGTCTATCCGGTGACCGGATATGCCCAAGAGCGGCAAGAGGACATCGTGATTCTTCTTCACGGCCTTGGGCGAACGAGCCGTTCAATGTGGCCACTGGAACGAGCCCTCGGCGCGCACGGTTACCGTGTCGTGAACGTGAACTACCCTTCGACTCGGACCGCTATCGACCACCTGGTCACGCACCTCCGTGACGAAATCGCGCGGTGTTGTGATGACCCAACTCTGAAGCTGCATTTCGTGACTCATTCGCTTGGCGGCATCCTGGCGCGGGCCTATCTCAAGCAGTTTCCTCTGACGCACGTTGGGCGGGTGGTGATGCTCAGTCCACCGAATCAAGGCAGTGAGCTGGTGGATATCCTGCGCTCCGCCTGGTGGTTTCGGATGATGACCGGTCCAGCCGGACAACAACTGGGAACCGAGCCCATCAGTGTGCCTAACTCACTCGGGCCGGTGAGCTTTGAACTGGGGATCATTACTGGAAGTGCGACACTGAACCCAGTCTCCTCAATCATGATCCCGGGACTTGACGATGGGACGGTCGCGGTTGACCGAGCGCGGGTCGAAGGCATGCGTGATTTCTTGGTCGTGCCGTACGGACATACTTTCATTATGATGCGTGAGGTGGTTATTGAGCAGACCGTGCACTTCCTGCGCACGGGACACTTTCGGATAGAGTCACGGGAATAGTGAGGAAAAAATATGACAGACAACGTTGCTTACGGCTCTTGGAAATCCCCCATCACGTCCGACTTCATCGTGGCCGGAACTATCGCGCTCGGCCAGATCACGCTCGATGGCGAGGATATCTATTGGGTGGAACAGCGGCCAACCGAAGGCGGCCGCAATGTGATTGTCCGCTCCTCGCCGGATGGACAGACCGTCGATATGAACCCCGCGCCGTTCAATGCGCGGACTCGTGTCCATGAATACGGTGGCGGCGCCTTCACGGTGTGTGACGGAACGCTGTATTTCTCTCATTTCGCCGACCAACGACTCTATCGTCAGATTGGTCTGACGACTCCGCAACCCCTCACGCCGGAAGCGCCTCTGCGTTACGCCGATGCCGTGGGGGATCGTCACCGCAACCGGTTGATCTGTATCCGCGAAGATCATCGCCCGACCGACCGTGAGGCTGTGAATACGGTAGTGAGTATTGATCTCGCCACTGGAGGTGAAGGCCGCGTACTCGCCGCGGGCAATGACTTCTACTCCACGCCGCGCCTGAGTCCCGATGGCACCCGGCTCGCCTGGCTGACTTGGAATCATCCCAACATGCCGTGGGATGGTACCGAGCTGTGGGTCGGGGAGCTGACCACGGAGGGACTGTTGGAACGAAGCGAGAAAATCGCCGGAGGAGAGAGCGAGTCTATTTTCTGTCCACAGTGGTCTCCCGACGGCGTGCTCTATTTCATGTCTGATCGTTCCGGCTGGTGGAATCTGTATCGCCAACGTGACCGACAGGTGGAAGCACTCTGCCCGATGGCGGCCGAATTCGGACGCCCACAATGGGTCTTCGGCATGTCCACCTATGCGTTTCTCTCTTCTCATGAACTGGTGTGCGCCTATTCGACTAAAGGAGTCTGGCGACTCGCGCGACTCGATACGGAAACGAAAACGCGAGAGGAGATCGAGACTCCCTATACGGAAATTGGCGGGGTGCAGGCAACGTCGATGCAGGTCGTGTTTGGTGGTGCGTCAGCCACGGAATCGGCTTCGATCGTGCGGCTGGACCTCACGACACAGCAGACGACCGTGCTCCGTCGATCCAGCACGCTGACGATTGACCCAGGCTATATTGCGGCTCCACAGGCAATTGAATTCCCGACTGAGAATGGACGGACCGCGCACGCCCTGTTTTATCCGCCGAGCAATCGTGACTATACCGCGCCATCTGATGAACGGCCGCCGTTGTTGGTGAAGAGTCACGGTGGACCTACAGCCTCGGCGGCGGCGTCGCTCAGCCTGGGGATTCAATACTGGACTAGTCGCGGCATCGCTGTTCTTGATGTGAACTACGGGGGTAGTAGCGGCTATGGCCGCGCGTACCGCGACCGCTTGAAAGGGCAGTGGGGGGTGGTCGATGTCGATGATTGCGTGAACGGCGCGCGGTTTCTGGTCGCACGCGGGCTTGTCGATGGGAAGAAACTGGCCATCACCGGTGGAAGCGCCGGCGGCTACACCACGCTCTGCGCGCTCACGTTTCGCGATGTGTTTCAGGCGGGGGCCACTCACTATGGCATTGGCGACCTCGAAGCCCTCGCGCAAGACACGCATAAGTTCGAGTCGCGCTATGAGGATGGGTTAGTCGGTCCGTATCCCGCGCGGCGCGACCTCTACCGCGCCCGTTCACCGATTCATTTTACTGACCAGCTCTCGTGCCCGGTGATCTTTTTTCAGGGGCTCGAAGACAAGATCGTGCCACCAAGTCAGGCCGAGACGATGGTGGCGGCGTTACGCGCGAAAGGACTCCCGGTGGCGTATGTGCCATTCGCGGGCGAACAACACGGCTTTCGCCGCGCGGAGAACATCAAGCGCGCGTTGGACGCGGAACTGTATTTCTATGCCCGAGTATTTGGTTTCACGCTCGCTGATCCGGTGGAACCGGTGGAGATTGAGAATTTGTGAGAGAGAGAACACGCCGCCTCTCAGTTCCCGCTCCCGGTTGGGCAATGGCATGAAGTGAGAGGGCTCCGAGAGTTCCCTCTCCCGGCTGGGCGAGGGCTAGGGTGAGGGGATCCAGTGATCTTTCCTTCAACCCTCATACCTATCGTGATGCCGCACCCACGCCTGTGAATATGTGAGCCCCGCCTCATCGCGCCCCTTCGGTACCAAGTCCAGGTGATGGTAGGCTCCATTCAACATATCGAGCCCCCGCGCATAGCACGAATAGGTGTGAAAAATGGCGCCCTGCGCATCTTTGTAGAAAACACTCAGGCCGGCGGATTCCTCACCGAACGCCTTTCCTGGTGTGTAGTTGTAATCCGCTGTCCCGTCCTTCAGTTTTTCCGGCGTGAAAGAGACGTGATAATCCTGGTTGAACTCATTGCCAAATGACGACACCCATTTGAAGCTCCAGCCCATGCGCTTCTTGAAGGCTTCAAGCCGCGGCAACGGCGCTCTGGAAATGGCCAGCATCGTCACATCCCGCTGATTCAGGTGAACAATGGCATTGTTGAAATTATCGGCCCAGAACGAGCAGCTTTTGCATCCGTCGGTCCAATCAGGGTGAAACATGAAGTGATAGACCAGCAGTTGACTTCTGCCATCGAACAAGTCGGCCAACGTCTCCTTCCCGCGCGGGCCGTCAAACACGTAGGGTTTGTCGACTTTCTCCCACGGCAGCTCGCGTCGTTGCCGGTTCAATTCATCCCGCAAGCGGGTGAACTCCTTCTCTTTGGCGAGGAGCTCCTTGCGGGCATGAATCCATTCTTCTTGAGAGACGACTTTATGCGTGTCCATACAGAGAACCTCCTTTTACTGAGGACAGTATTGTTTCGTTAAGGCCTGTGTTCGGTAAGATGATGGGCGAGCTTTTCCACGATGCTCTGCCAGCCACGCTCGTGATTGCTTGCGGTCGCATCATCTGGGAAGAGGGTGTGAGTCAACTCTAACTCCGTCATTGCTCCTCGCGCGTGTAGCTCAACTGTGACAAGGGTTTCTTGGGCGTAGGTTCCGCTCGACCGCCAGGTGAAAACGAGACGCCGTGGGGGATTGATCTCACGATATGTTCCAGTGTGAATGAGGTCTTTCGTCTCATCCTGCATGACGATACGAAAATGGCCACCAACGCGGGCATCAAGCTCCACACTCGTGAGGGAAACCGTTCCTGGACAGAACCATTGCCGCAGGCTTTCTGGATCAATCCAGGCATCAAATACCTCCTGCGGCGAGGCCGGAAGCAGTCGCTGCAGATGAATCATGGGCTTTGGGAGTGATTCGGTACCAGTCATGGAGTTTTCTTTCCGTTGGTCTTTCTCTGCTTCTGACGAAGGAATGAGTCGAGTCGGTCAAGGCGAAGGGTCCAGAACTGGCGATAGTGTTCCAACCACGCCGTGGCTTCTTGTAGAGGCGTTGCGTCTAATGAAAGGTAATGATCCCGACCTTGTACCGCGCGCTGGATGAGTCCAGCCTCCTCCAGTACACGGACATGCTTGGAGACGGCGTTGAGAGACATCGCGAACGGTTCAGCCAGTTCGGTCACCCGCGTCTCGTGTTGGGCCAGTCGGGCGAGGATGGCACGCCGGGTTGGGTCGCCGAGCGCGGCATACACGCGATCAAGAATCACTGACTGAGATTCAACCATACGGTTGAATATAGAGACTCGGTCGATATGAAGCAATAGGGGGGGGGCCGAATCAGACGAGCCCGGCGAACACCATGTCCACCGCGACACGCCACCCCGCTAACACCCGTGATTCCGCCCACTGGCCCGCGGTCGAAATAACACGTTCCCAATGGGGGAGAGGGGTACCACCATTAGCCGGGTGAGCACGGCGGACTTCAATGGACACCGCGTCTGGGTCCACCAGCCACAATTCGCGCACCCCCAGCGCGAGATAGGTATCGGCTTTCGTGGTGCGGTCATACGCCGCTGTGCTTTTGGAGAGATACTCGAACACAATGTCCGCCGAGGTACGGCACGCGCCCATCCGTGCGCGTAGCTCGTGCGAGACGTACATCATGTCCGGCTCCAGATAGGTGCCGTTGATGTAGATTGGCTCGCGGGGATGATGCACTTCACCGGCGATATTGTGGGAGATAAGGAAGCGATGGAGCGCATCCGCCAAACGGGCGTCAATACTTCCATGTGGTGGGTCTGGTGGTGGCGTCATAATGAGTGTTCCTTCAATCAACTCATAGCGTGCGCGATCCGGCGGTTCGGGCAACGCCCAGAACTCCTCCAGGGTGTAATGGCGAAGGAGTGGGGAGAAGGTGACCGGCAATGGCTGTGTGGTTTCCTGGATAGACATAATGGCAACCTCAAAAAATGAAGGAAAGGTTACTTGATCCCCCTCACCCTAACCCTCTCCCAGCCGGGAGAGGAAATTTCAGAACTCGGAAATTGCGTGCTGAATGCCCTTGCCTGGCGGGTGAGGGGGATTGCGTGACTTTGCCGTGAAAAGCCTACGCGCACTTTTGCACGAGTGGCGCGAACTGATCGAGCAACGCGAACACTTTCGCCTTGTTATCGGACGGCAACCCGATGACCACGCGTTCGGCTCCAGCATCTTGGAATTGCTTGAGCGTCTCTTCCTTGCCCGGCGCGCCGAAAATGGACACCGGCAGATCGCCCGCTTTCCGCCCGGCGCGCACCGCGCGTTCATTCAGGTTCTTAATGGCGGCGGGTAAATCCTTCGGGCGGATGCCGACGGGAATCCAGCCGTCACAATAGCGGGCCACGCGGTCTAGCCCTTTCTCCGACAGCGTGCCCAGCAGAATCGGTGGGTGGGGTTTCTGGACTGGCTTGGGGTACGACCAGATCGGATCGAAATTCACGAACTCGCCGTGATACTCGGCGGCTTCCTTCGTCCAAATCTCCTTCATCGCCTCAATGCGCTCGCGGAGCACTTTCCAGCGTTTATCGAACCGCGTGCCGTGATTCTCCATCTCCTCGGCGTTCCAGCCGCCGCCGATACCAAAGATCAAGCGACCATTGGACAACGTATCGACCGAGGCCACTTCCTTCGCCATGAGAATTGGGTCACGCTCAATGACTAAACAAATACCGCTGCCGACCTTGATGGTCTTGGTGACCGCGGCGGCCGCCGTGAGTGTGACAAAGAGATCATGGGTATGCCAATAATCCTTGGGCAAGTCGCCGCCACCGGGCCACGGGCTTTTGCGATTGGCGGGAATATGGGTGTGTTCGGGAAACCACACCGACTCAAACCCGCGATCCTCCGCCGCGCGGGCCAAATCGTCGGGACGGACAGCATAATCCGTGGCGAACATGGATACTCCAACTTTCATAGCGCCTCCTCGTAAGAAATGTGTTGCGACCCGTTTTTTCCTAATCGCGCGGCGGCGTCAACTCACACCCTCACTGGGGCAAGAGCAACGAGTTGCACGGTGCGCGACAACGACATAGGCTACGCTGCGTCCATGCAAGCGTTATAGTCGTAGCAAAGGAGGAAATATGAAACTCGCCAGTGTCGCGCATACTGGATTTACGGTGAATGACCTCGAACGGTCAGTGGTCTTCTATCGTGATTTGCTGGGGATGCACGTCGTCCATCAACAAGAGACGACGGCCCCGTATGTCGGGGCGGTCACCGGATTTCCCGGTGCGGTTCTCAAAATTGCCCACCTGAAAGTCTCCCTCGAAGATTCCCACACGTTGGAGTTGTTGCAATACGTGTCGCATCCTGGCGAGCCGACGGACCGGGCAACCAATCGCCCCGGCAACGGCCATCTCGCTATCCGCGTGGATGATTTGCAAGGGTGGTATGACCGGCTCAAAGCACACGGAGTGGAGTTTCGCTCGGAGCCAGTGCCCGTGACGACGGGAATGAATGTCGGTGCGCAAGCGGTGTATATGCGCGACCCGGACGGGTTCACGATTGAGTTGGTACAGCCCGCGCGGAAGTAGAAGGAGGTGTTAAAAATGTATCTCCACTATCCTCCGAACATGGAACGCCCCACGCCCGCATACATTCTTGAGGTTATGATTGACGCATACCGTCAGCAACTACAATTCGATCCCGAGACGGAGCCCGATATCGTCCTGACGATGAACACAACGGTCGCTGAGTGGCGCGTGGCCTGTGACCTTGGCGGTTGGAAGCGGATCGGGAAATCCCTGAATGCAGCCTTTCGGATTGATTGTTCCGAAAAAGAGTGGAAGCAGGTGCTGACCCCACCAAAGATGACAACGCTCCAAGATGTCTGTGAATTGGTTGCAAGGTATGCGGAGCGACCGCGGATACGTCCGGCGCGTCTGTTTGGTGCAACCTGCCAAACCGCTGGTGCTTTTCTCACCGTGCGGTCTCTTCTGCACGAAGCTGGTGCGGAGGTGCGAGCCCTGCGTCCCTCAAGCGCCCTTGCGCCATATACACGTAAGCATCCCGATGTATTTCTTGGCTCAATCAGTGAGCTGGCGCCTGGTAAGCTGCCGTTAGTCGATATCGAGAATTTGTTGTTGCGTCGGGTGGGACAGCTCTTGATTCTGAATTGGCTTGTCGTCGGGGTGAGCTGGACTTTGGGATACACGGTATTAGCGGAGCGTGCTTCCCTGGTTGCAGGGCTTGTGCTCTTCTGCCTTTGCCTCGCCGCTCAACGTGAGCCCTCGCGGGTTGATTTTGGTGAGCTGAAGACCTTTCGCGATCTTGTCGAGGTCCTTGTCTAGGAGAACCGGAAGAGCGCATCGCCTCTGTCTCTCCGATTCCCCGCTTCTTCTTCGCTCCTACCTCACGGCATCCTGCACTTTCTTAGCGAATTCCCGCATGACTTTCAGCACACTCTGGGGCTCCGGCCCTGGAGCGACCACGTAGAGTCCAGTGACGCTGAGGTCACGATAGGCGCGGATGGCCGCCGCCGAGACCACGCGCGTATCGACCATTGAGGTGATTTCCAGTTTCGAGAAGTCGCGCCCGGCGGCGGCCATCAACTCGCGGAGTTGCGCGAACTTCGGCTTGACCTCTTCGAGCGCGACTGGCCCGATATGCCAGCCATCGCCAAACTCAACGACCCGTTTGAGCGCGGGCGTGCTCTCGCCGCCAATCCAAATCGGCGGATGTGGCTTCTGGACCGGCTTAGGCGCGAAGTGGAGGTCCTTTTCAATCTGGACATACTTGCCACTGAACCGCGGCGTTTCCTTGGTCCACACTTCCTTCATCACTTGCAGATACTCCCGCGTCCGCGACGCGCGCTGTTCATACGGCACGCCAAGCAGTTGAAACTCCTCCGCCATCCAGCCGACGCCCGCGCCAAAGATGATCCGCCCGTTGGACACGACATCCAGCGTGGCGACCATGCGCGCCATCTCCAGTGGATGTCGATAGGGAATAATCGTCACACTGGTGCCCAGGCGCACTTTCTCGGTGACCGGCACCAGTAGCGCCAAGACCGTGAAACAGTCGAGCCAGTCGATGGAAGTGAAGACCGCGTAGGGGTTATAGCCCATCGACTCCGCCAGTTTGTGATACGGGTAGGTCGAGCCGATCTGTTTGGGAATGGTGATGTGGTCGCCGGTGAGGATGCCGTCATAGCCAAGGTCCTCGGCCGCGTGCCCAATGTCGGACACGCCCGCTTTCGTGCGTAAGGCGGCGGCCCCACCAAGATGTACTCCGTATTTCATACCGTCCTCCTTTGTGGTCCTTCGGATACCAACTCGTCTCGCGCACTGCAACGGCTGCGCCACTCCAACCGCTTGACGAGGCGACGGAACCAGCCGAATAATCAGCAGCTTTGAGAGTAACGCTGTAGTTTCCCGCAAATTGAAAAGGCAGATACACGAATTAAATTCCAGTTCTTTGGTGTGGAGCAACACCGGTAAAGTTGAAAAATGCACCCTTTCGACAACAACTCCGGCAAGGGATTGCCTGTCTCCCGATTGTAGATTTGTGCCGTGCCCTTTTCCTCACAACCCTGAACAAGAGGAGAATCACGTCAACTCGGCTATGAGGCATTTGGGGTGCTTCGTTCATACCCCCAACAATATCCAGAAAAACCCCAAAGTCCCGATCCGGAAAAATCCCAAAAGTCGTAGTTTCGTTTGCGGGAAACTACAGGCTACATGCTGGGCTACTACTTTATGCCGCGTATCCGTGACCTTAAGGATCAACAGCTGTATCGGGTCGAGCGGCCCGCCAACGCGGGCGTCTTCACGCCGCTGCTGACGAAAACCGCTGACCTCGACATTGTGGAGGAACAATGGGAGGCGATGCTCCGCGTGGCGCTGTCGCTCAAACAGCGCACGGCCCCGGCGCACGTGATCGTACAGCGGCTCACCAATAGTTTCCCCGCCGACCGCTTATCCAAGGCGTTCACTAATTTGGGCCGTATTCTCAAAACCGAATACATCTTGCGCTACCTGACCGATCCCGAATTACGCCGCACCGTCCAGCTGCAGCTCAATAAAGGGGAATATCGGCACAAGCTGCCCCGGCGGATCTTCTTTGCCGACCAAGGAGAATTTACCCCCGGCGATTACGAAGAAATTATGAACAAGGCCAGCTGTCTGAGTCTGGTCTCCAATGCCATCTTGTATTGGAACACGCTCAAGATCGCCGACATCGTGGACGCCCTCCGCCACCAAGGGGCAGAGATCGAGAATGACACGTTGGCCCATATCTCCCTGTTGCCGTTTAAGCATGTGGTCCCGAATGGCACGTATTTCATCGGGGATGAGGACTCGGACGAGCTACGCGAGAGCGGCGTCCTGCTTAACCAGACCAAACCGTAACTTTCTGTTCAAATGCGCCAAGCCAAAGACGGGAAGCGCCTGGCCTTGCGTATCGGCGTGGACGGTGTCGGGTTGAATGTCGGAGGTGTTCTGCAGGAGCCCTTCGATGATGTAGACCGCTTCCCAGACCCCACAGG
>JABFSC010000411.1 GCA_013140885.1 Deltaproteobacteria bacterium
GCCATTCGCGACCTGGAGTTACTGCTGGAAGACACGGGACTGCCGTCCGATATGGACCGCAAAGTGCGGTCCACCCTGGCGGACGCCAAGGCGCGGCGCTCCTCCAAAGGGTCTGAACCGGATGACGAGCCCGCCGCCGCACCGCCACCCCCCACGCCAGACGACATAGCGAAAGCCTATTTGCAGAAAGCCCAGAGCCTCTTTGACCAAAGCCAGAAAGAATCAGGCGAGAAGCGCGAAAAGACGCGACTCGAAGCCCGTGCCTATCTCGAAGAGGTCAAGAAGAAGTGGGAAACGTGGAAGACACGCGCCGAAGCCGTCGAGAAGGCCGAACTGACGGCGGAAGAGGTCGCCGCGATTGAAGAGGAGAAGAATCCCTTCCTGCCGTGGAAAGAGGCAATGGAGCATCTGCGCCAGAGTGACTATGTCGCCGCCGTGCCGCTGTTGAAAAACGTCCTGACCTCGAACGACCCTCGCGCCGCGGCGTATCGACGTGATGCGCACTATTATCTCGGTGTCGGCCTCTTTCAACAAAAAGAGTATCGCGCGGCGATGACGCAGCTGGAGGAGTTCTTTGGCACCGACGGGCCCCCGCCTCGCTACGGCGCGGATGCCGCGTATCTCCGGTTCAAGGCCAGCGAGGCGCTCTACAGCAAAGGAGCCACGGAGGAGACGACCAAGCTCTATCTGGACGCGACCAAGGATATGCTACGTCGCTATCCTAATCACAAGTCCGTGTTCGAGGCCTATTTCCGGTTGGGCGAATATGAACAGAGCCACGGCAATTATCTGGCCGCCGCCGATTACTATCAAAAAGTGACTGGCGATGTCCCGTTCCGTGTTCGCGCCGACTACGCGACGCTACAAAGTTATTTTTCCCTCGTGGACGCGCTAGAGGCAAAGAAGCCGATCCCCATCAGTGAGAACGACCTCTGGAAACGCATCGTGCCAAGTATCCAGTCCTTCTGGAAAAGCAGCGCCGCGCTCGACCAGAACCCTGCCCAGGCTCAGCAAGTGCCGCTGCGCGAGTATCGTGGCCGCGTCACCTTTCTCAACACGATCGTGCTCGCGAAAAACATGAACGCCAACGCCGAAGCGATCATTACCCTCTTGCAGGACTTCGAGAAAAAGTATCCTGAACAAGAGAAAGCCTTCGAGTCGGTGGCACGCACGCGGATCATCGCATTGGAAAAGACCGGGCGGTTCGCGGACCTCGAAAAGGCGGTTGACGCGATCGTGGCTCGCTACCAGCCCGCGCAGCAGCAGGAGTTGTTGAAAGGTTTGCCACAAGTCGTGGCCGCCGATGTCAAACGGTTAGAGAAACAAGAAGACAAAGAATCCCTGCTGGCAGCCAAACGGTTGTTAGCACGGTTGTACGCGGACCGTCTCAAGCGGGGCGAGGCGTTCGCGCCGGAAGAATCACCCGATCAATTCAAGTACAACCTCGCGCAACTGTATCTGGATGTCAAAGACTACGAGAACGCCTCACAACTCTATTTGGAGTTACGCAAAGGGGGCGCGTATTCGCTCGCCGCTCTTGCGGGATTGGCACGGATCGCCGAGGTGAAGAACGAACTGCCTCAAGCGACGACCTATTGGGAAGAGTTACTCAAAGGATCGCAAGTCGGCGACCCGCTCTGGTTCAACGGCACGCACGGCATTGCGCAGATACAAGCCAAGCAAAACAACCCAGAGCAAGCGTGTAAGACTATTAGCGCCGCCTTCGTGATGATTAAGCGGGTCACCGACGTTGGACTCAAGAAAAAAATCCAGGACTTGTCGGTACAGACGTGCAGGAAATAACGACCGGGGACCGGGAATAACGACCAGGGACCGAGGATCGGAGACCGAGGAAAAAGGGATGAGACTTTGGACCTTGGACCTTGGACATAATTGATGCTCACAGCTAGCGGCCTATGGTTTTATGTCGTCAAAGGCGGGCCAGTGATGATTCCCATCCTGGCGTTGTCGGTCGTGGCGTTGACGATTGTGCTGGCGAAGGTCTGGGAGTTGTGGCGCTTTCGGTCGCGCCTCGACAAACTCACGCGCAAACTGCACCTGTTCATGCAGGAAGGGAACCTCAGTGCCGCGATGCACCTGTGTCGTGAGGACACGACTCCACTGCATCGGCTGTTTGAGTCCGCGCTCGTGCATCGCGGGCAAGAACGGGCGGACCTCACACGCCGGCTCGAACGCGCGGGTGGGGATGTGGTTGCCGACCTGGAGTCCTACATGCCTGCCTTGGCCACGGTGATCGGCGTCGAGCCGATGCTCGGTTTTCTCGGCACGATTGTCGGGCTGATCAAAGCCTTCATGGCCTGGGAGCGGATGGGCGAGCAGATCACCATCAATATGCTGGCTGGTGGCATCTATGAAGCGATGATTACCACCGCCGCGGGGCTGATCGTCGCGATTCCGTACTATCTGATCTACAACCACTTCGTGTCACGCATTGGCGTGCTCGCCCGCCAGACGGAAGAGCGGACCGAGGAGTTTGTCGATGTCCTGACCGTCACCAATTTCCGGGAGCCTGCCCGCCATGCGCTTTAAGCGACAGAGCAAAATTCTCCTTAGCCTGGAGTCCGTGGCGCTCACGGACATCATTATGAACCTGTTCATCTTCTTTTTTATCACCTTCAGTTTGATGGCGACCTTTCACAAAGCCAACGAAGGACAGGTCGCGGTCACGCTCCCGAAAGCCACGACCGCGGCCCCGCCGGTGGAGCAGAAAAGTCTGCTGGTGAGTTTGGCGAAAGAAGGCGGGCTCTTTCTCGATAATACGCCGCTGACCCTGGAGCAGTTACGCACTCATTTCCAAGTCCAGCAAAAACAGGGAGCCGATCTTACGCTCGTCATTCGCGCGGATAAGGAAGTGCCGCATGGGCGCGTGGTGGAGGTCATGGACCTGGCCCGGTCCGTGGGGCTCACTCATTTGGCGATTGGCACGCAGACGAGGTAGGGGCTGGGGGCTTGAGGCTTGAAACCTGAAACTTGTCACTTGTAACCTGAAACCACTCCGATGACTTCCTGGCAAGAACACAACCTCGCGGCCATCAAGCGACGCTTAGCCGCCGCGCGCCGCGCCCCAACCGGTCTGCTGTTCGAGCAGGTCTCACCACACAATCACATCCTGGTCCGTCGGTCAGATGACCAACTACTGCTCTGTTATCGCCATACCCGTGGCAAGATGGAAGAAATCCAATCACGCTTGAGTCTCTCCGATCCCCTTAGTCTTCTGTCCGACTACACGCAGGCGATGTTGCTGACCCTCGCTTGGCGACCCGACCCCCAGCGGGTTTTGCTCGTCGGGTTAGGCGGCGGACGGTTGCAGATGATCGTGCATCATTACTTAGAGCAGACTCAGCTCGACACCGTCGAACTGGATGCGGCGGTGCTGGATGTGGCCCGGCGGTTTTTCGCTTTCCTGCCCGACGACCGCCAACATGTGATCGTGCAAGATGGGCGCGAGTATCTGCGTGAGACGAATCACCTCGAGCGCTACGACCTCATCTTTCTCGATGCTTACCACGCGAGCGGTGTCCCACTCCATCTCAGCACCCAGGAATTTTACGACGAGTGTCGCGCGCATCTCACCGATGGTGGAGTTGTCGTGACCAACCTCCACGCTTCCACTTCAGTCTATGACGCCGTGCGCAAGACCTTCGCGCTGGCTTTTCGCCAGACGATGGCCTTTCGGCTGCTCGGTGGGAACATCGTGGTGATTGGCACCGACGGCGAGCAACTCAGCGTGGCTGAAGTGTGCCAACGCGCGACAGCGGTCCAAGAGCGATATGGGTTCGATTTCGCGCTCCCGCAGATCGCCAAGCGACAGACTTCAGGTGCGCCGTATCGCCAGAGCGCGCCGGTGTTGCGCGATGCGTATACGCCAGTGGGTGGGGTGATTTCGCGGTCTTGATGAGCAAGGGCATTCACGGTAGTCATCCTCAGTCGCTTCATCCTGGCGTAAACAAGACGTGCAGCAGCAAGTACACCACTGGCCCAGTCACAGCGACATAGAGCCACAGCGGAAAAACCCACCTCACCAACCGGCGATGGGCCTGGCGGCGATCCGCCCAACCCGCCAGATAGGACAGCAGAATGAACGGCAGGCTGAGCGCGGCCAGCGCGATGTGGGTAATCAACAGAAAAAAGTAGACGGGCCGTATCCAGCCCGTACCCATGAACTTGGTTTCCGTGCTGGTGAAGTGATAGAGCACGTAGCCGAGCAGAAAGAGGCCCGACAAGATCATCGCCGTGGTGACGTAGCGCTGATGCCGCGCAATATCACCGTGCTTCACCGCCCGCCTCGCGAATACCAGGCAGACGGCAACCAGGGCATTGAGCGTCGAATACACGGCGGGCAAGAAGTCCAAGCTCACGCCAGGCGGGAGGTCGATATGAAACTCTGGACGTCTCATCAGACCAATGAGCACGAAGACCAACCCGGTGAGGATCCACACGAGGACCCGGAGCTTTCCTTCCGCGGCGGGACCGAGTTTGTTGGGCTGTGTCATGATTGTTGACGACCCGCACTATCTGTTTCTTTCCGTGGATGCAAGGCTCCATGAGGAAAAGTCACTGGATATTCCTCACCCTGGCCCCGGTATGTCGAAAAGGAGCAGAAAGGGATAAGTGCGGAATCAACGGCCTGACGCGATTGTCACTCATAACCTGTCACCCACAAGGAGGATTGTATGGACATGCAAACATTCTGGCGTGAAGTTGAAAAGATCGCCGACGAGTTCAATATCGGACGGCATCCGTTGGTCCAACGGATCAACGAAGGAAAAGCCGCCAAGGAGCACCTCAAGCAGTTCGCCATTGAGCACTATGAAATGACGGTGCGTGATTCTGGTCCGTATATCGCCCAAGGCTACGTCAACATGGCCAAGTTGGACGCCCTGGGGGCGGAGCTGATGGCGGAGAACTTCGCGGAAGAGGCGATGGGAGAACACACGCATACCGGTGGACATTGCGAGTTGCTCTATGAGTTCTGGGAAAAGGGGCTGGGGCTGCCGCGCGAAGAACTGGCCACCTCCAGCGCGTCGGCGGCCGCGCGCGCGATGAATGCCTATTTTTGGCACATGATGACGAATAAAATCCGCTACTCTGGCGCGCTCGGCATGCTGGAAGGTGGGTTTTCCCTTGCCTGTGAGAAGATGCTGGCGGGCTTACAGACCCATTACGGCATGAAACCGGAAGCGTTGCGGTTCTTCTCTGGCCACGTCGAGGCGGATCGTGAGCATGGCAAGACGGGCCGCAAGCTGATCGAGAAACTATTAGCCACCGAGCGGGATCGACAGGAGTTCCTCAAGGAAGCGCGGTGTCTCGCGCAATTGTACTGGAATGGCTGGGAAGCAATGTCGCAATAATGGTCACTCTACAAGCGCG
>JABFSC010000577.1 GCA_013140885.1 Deltaproteobacteria bacterium
CGCCGCGGTCGGGCTGGTGGTGAGCGTCGGCATTCCCAGCGCGGTCGCCTTCGCCGCTGTTCAACGACGATTGTGGCGTAATCTTCTCACGCTGGGAGTGATTACCCTGGGCGTGGTCATTGCCGCGTGGATCGGCAGCACGGTCTTTGTGCTCCGTCCTGTCACCGCGCTCGTGCGTGCCACCCACCGGCTACAAGCCGGAGACTTGGCGGCGGCACGCACGGAACTCCCGCAAGGACAAGGAGAACTCGCGCAACTGGCCAGCGCCTTCGGCGAGATGGCCGAAGCCCTCGGACAACGTGAAGCGGAACGCAAGCGCGCGGAAGTGACGCTACAGTTGTTGTCTCGTCGCCTGCTCGAAGCCCAGGAAAACGAACGGCGGGCCATCGCGCGCGAACTCCATGATGAACTGGGCCAGTCTCTGCAGGCGATCAAAATTAACTTACAAACCGCGCAGCGCTATCCCCAAGAAGGAGCGACACGGTTGGCCGAGAGCCTCAAGGTTGTCGATCAGACCATTCAGCAAGTGCGCACGTTGTCGGTCGATCTGCGGCCGTCCCTTCTTGATGATCTCGGACTGGTGGCCGCCTTGGAATGGTACATCGACCGGCAAGCGCAACACGTGGGGTTTGACGGTCAGTTCCTCGCCACTCCTCCAGACCTGCGCCTCGATCCCACCGTCGAGATCGTGTGTTTCCGCGTCGTGCAAGAAGCGCTGACCAACATCGCGCGTCATACGCAAGCACGGCGGGTACGCGTTGCGCTACAGCAACACGCGGAGGAGCTACACCTTGTGATTCACGATGACGGCGTGGGCTTCGACGTGCCGGCGGCGCAGGAGCGCGTTCTCCAGGGGGAAAGTTTTGGCCTCTTGAGCATGCGCGAGCGGGTCGAGCTCGCCGGAGGCGACTTCGCGATCACCTCCAGCCCGACCCAGGGAACGGAGATTCGCGTGCGCTTTCCCCTCCACGCCGCTCCTCGGCTTGACCCACCCTCATTCGCCGCCGCTCACACGGCTACCGCCTGAGGGTCGGGAGAACGCATGACATCAAATTTTCTCACAAAGAGTGAATCATGACCGCCACGGCGATTCGCGTACTGCTCGCCGACGATCATGCGTTGTTTCGGGCCGGCGTGCGCATGCTGCTCGAACACATGGAGGGCGTCACCGTGGTTGGCGAAGTCGCCGATGGGCGCGAGGCGGTGCGGCTCAGTACGCGCTTACAGCCGGATATCGTGCTGATGGACATCACCATGAGCGGTCTCAACGGCTTGGAGGCGACGATTCAGGTGGTGGCCGCGTGTCCTCGCACGAAAGTGATTATCGTGTCGATGCACCTCAACGAGCAGTATGTCATGCAGGCCGTGCGCGCCGGCGCCGTCGGGTATCTCTTGAAAGACGCGGCCGCGAACGAACTCGAACAAGCCGTGCGCGCCGTCGCGCGGGGCGATACGTACATGGACCAGGCGGCATCGAAGCATCTCCTCACGGCCTATCGGGGGCGACGGGCATCTCACACTGGTAGTGATGAACACGAGCCCGCGCCCATGGATGTCTTGACCGCGCGGCAACGGGAGATCCTACAGTTGATCGCCGAAGGACGCACCACCAAGGAGATCGCGGCCTTGCTCCATCGCAGCGAGAAGACGATCGAGGGGCATCGCTCACGATTGATGAACCAACTGGATATTCATGATGTGGTCGGCTTGGTCCGCTACGCCATCCGCATTGGGTTGATTCCACCAGATCGCTAGGAATTGAGCCATCGAGCCATCGGGCGATTGAAAAATTTTCCCATTGTTTTCAATGACTTAATGGTTCGACGACCCGATGACTCAATGACTCAATGGCCCGCTGACTCAATCTTGTAGAGGGTTTACCCTCTAGTCATTTTGCAAGTTCTCCTCCCTCTACTTCGCGGGATTTTTCGACTGGCTGGATTCTCTGACATGACATACACTCTCCTGCATGAAGAGCACCGAAACCAACGCGCTCCGCATCCTGCTGGTGGACGATAGTCCCACCTTCCTCTACGCGGTCACGCGCGCGTTAACGCCCGATTCCCGGATCAATATCGTTGGGCAGGCAACATCAGGACACGAAGCGCTCGATTTGGTGTCGACGGTGCGGCCAGACCTCGTGCTGATGGATGTCGCGATGCCGGGCATGAACGGGCTTGATGCGACCCGGCACATCAAGGCCCAGCCAAACCCTCCGCGCGTCGTCGTCCTGACTTCACACGATATCGCGCATTACCGCACCGCGGCGCAGGCCGCTGGGGCGGATAGTTTTGTCAGCAAGGCCGACTTCGGCACCCAGTTACTCCCATTCATCGACACCGTGCTCGCCGAGCGCGCATCAGCGGCATCGTGAAACCAGCGACCCGCGGCATAAAGGACACACCATGTTAGAAATGAGGAAACAGATGAAATCCCCCACGCAAGAAGGCATCGTCATCTGGGATCAAGAAGGAATGGTGATCGCCTGGCCCGATGGGCTCGCCCGGCGCTTCTCTTGGGATTTTCTTCGTCAGTTGAGCCTAAACAAAGAGCTGAGCGGGCAACGTGCGCAACCAGAAGCCGCACGTGTCCAGCACGCCGCCCAATAACCCTAACCGCCAAAAAATGAGGAGGTTGTCATGTCGTTCTATATTAAGCGTAGCTACGTCGATACCCAACCAGGGATCGAACTCGTCAACATTCACTACACCTGGACACTCCTGGGACAGCAACCAAATTGGGAGGTCCACCACGAGACGCGCGTGATGCCCCGTGGCGGGGTCCTCGTACGAGGCATGGGTGGGACAACCCTTGACGAATCAGGCAATTCCATCCAGACCGCGAGCCAGACGGTGGAGATGCCGGATGACGGAATCCGCCGCAAGGTGATTAGCTTACCGTTTGATGTGTGGGACCCCGCGCAAGAAAAGCATGTGGAAGCGTATGCCTTTCATCACTATTTCGAGGTCTTCCGTGATGGCAAGCGTGAACTGAGCCCCGTCTACACGGAAGAGATCGTGAGTCAGGAAGTGGAGTTTGTTGACCAACAAGGCATCACGGGTGGCATGTGCGTCTACTGGAGCCTCTATGATTGGGACGCGCCGCAGTACCAGCCCACCGAATCCCCCGAATTCATCCAGAAATATGGAGAAGACAGTCCATATCGCTCGCACAAGTTCTACGGCTCGCCCGATATGGAAGAATTCAGCCGCATCCGGTCGGAGATGTTAAGGACGTTGCCGACCCCACGCCACTTCGTCGGCAAGATTCGTGGCCCCAAGGGAGCGCAAGTCGTCCAGAGCTGGCACGTTGGCGGCTTATGGGTGCCCAACAAACTTGAACGCTGGGAAAGCTACTGGGGCAATCACGTCCGCACGCTATAAAAACGGGCAAACGGGCAAACGGGAAAAGAACGGACACCACGCACAGTCTTTTCCCTTTTCCCTTCTTCTTCACCCTTCACCCTTCACCCTTCACTCTTTCCCCTATAATTACCTCCCACGGCCTGCCATCCTGGAGCACCCACATCCCATTTTCCGTGAATGGATTGTAGGTCCAGCGCTGACTCACATAGATGCTATAGAAGGCCCGCGCGCCGACGGGACCCCAAAGCTGGCCCCGAAAGATATGCGGTCGCGGCAACTCAGCGATGAGCCGCGCACGTTTCGTGCGTTGGCGATACTCTGTGTTGTCAGTCTCGTGTTCAGGAAGGACGAGAGGATGCTGGTGCCTGTTTGGTAACTCCTCCAGGCTCATGGGCGCGGAATTTCCAGGACTGAATCCCTCCAGGCTGTAATAGAGTCCCGCATGGGTGAATTCTCCGGCGGTATCACTGTACGTCACTGTTTCCGCGCGCATCTCTTGGACCGTGACCTCCGTGGTCCACACTCTGCCATGTTGAACGACCTCACAAAACGAGTGCACGAGAAACCGCGCCTCATCCTCCGCGTTCTCGGCCAACGGACCCGTCCGTGGACGGGTCCGCGGAAAAGGGGGAATGATCCAGAGCAGGCAGGAGCGAACAGGCGGAGACGTCCCCGGTTGAGGATTCATCACCGTGGTCGCGTGCGCACGTCTCCAGGTGGGCGGCTGACCGTGACGCGTCGTGGTCCAATGCAACACGACCATGTCAGCGCCGTCTTCGGGCTCGCGCCAGTCTTTACGCAGAAAAAACATAGGGTGAAAAAACGAACGATGCGGGCATCTACGGGTCAGGTGCGTATCGCGCCATCGGGTAATCGGGTCATTGAGGAAACCTGTCTTTCAATCGCACAATGGCGCGAGGACGCGAGGATTCAACCATCCCCCGCGCGCTCGATGCCGCGGGCGGGTTCTCGACCAAAAACATCCCCAGATCAAGCTCGTGAAAGATTCCGTCCTGCCGTTCCATCTCCTCCAGTTCTCGCAACTCCTCCTCGGCGAGAGTCTCGCCTCCGAGTACACGTGTCGCCCACGCATGGCACGATTGGAAGTTCTTATAGTGGAGCGCGAAGCGCCGCCGCGCATGATCCGCCGTGTTCCCAGTCCCGATCATAAACGGCCAGTCAGAGGACTGCAGCAACAAGAGTTCACACCCGCACTGTTGGACAATCCGCGCCACCTGGCGATCGAGCATCCGCCCGTGTAACTGTTGCGCGAGCCGCCACATCTCGCCCTCAGCCAGATAGAGATCATGCCAGAGCTGGCGTGTCCCAGCTTGCCACCAAACGCGATGGTCGCCCCCATCGCCCCAGGAAGACTCAGTGAGTTGCACCGTCCGCCGTGGCGGAGAGTGGTTGAGATACTCCTGACACGTCGTGAGTGTCACGTCGCCATCCGTCGTGATCTGGCGAAGCAGTTCGGATATCCACTGCGGCCCTTCAAACCACCAGTGCCCAAACAGTTCGGTGTCAAACGCGGCCACCACGATCCCGCGCTCTCCTGTCTGTCGCCAATGCCCGTGCAACCGTTCACGGAGCATGCGCGCGAAGTGCGTCGCGTGCGCGCGCACTTGGGCCAAAGCCCACTCCGGCCTATAGGGCTGCTTGTCGGCTAACTCAGTCCGGCGGTCCGTAATCCGCCAATACCGAAGCCCCCCCTCGCCCTGCTTCTTGTGGAATTCCAAATACGCGGGGTCACCTGGATACCCTCCGTCGTGTTGCCAGACCCGCGCGGTCGTCTCGAAATCGCGAGTAAACAATGCCACGGGAGCCGACGACGAAGCGCGGCCATTGACCCAATACAAGTTGCACGGAGACTGCCGCGCATAGTCCGGCGCACTGCCCCGGAGTTGACGAGCATCGGCGATGAAATACTGAAGACCCGCGGCCGCAAGCAGTTGGTCAAGCGCCGAGCGCTCGGCGGTCGGTAATTCCACGAGGTCACCGAAGGGCGGGCGCCACTGCCCGGC